>NZ_JAAFKD010000025.1 GCF_013299165.1 Microcoleus sp. bin38.metabat.b11b12b14.051 | reverse complement strand
AACTGTTAACTGTTAACTGTTAACTGTCCGCTGTCAACCGTCAACTGTCAACTATTTTTTGAGGGAATGAGCTTTGTAGAAAGTTTCGAGGCTTTGCCTGTCGCCCACAAACCGCCAGTGCCAAGGCTCGTAACTGACGCCTTGGCGATTGTTTTTGGGGAAGGACATTTCAAAGCTGAAGGTGGCGGAGTTAGCTTCTAGCCACTTGAATGCTTGGGTATTTTCAAAGCTGGGACTGAGGTTGGTATCTGGGGCGCTGCCGTCGCCGAGGTCGATCGCGTAACCGGTATGATGTTCGCTATAACCTGGAGGAGCGCTGACTTCGGCTCGCTTGCTGGCGTTTTGCCTGCGTTCGGCTTTCACGTCAAAAAATACGTGCTGTTGGTCGTCCACGGAGCGAAAGCCGGATATAGGAGCAAAATAGATCCCTGATGCGGCGGCGGCGTTGGCCATTTCCTGATACTTTGCTGCTGCTGAGGTGCGGAGTTTGACACCACCATCGGAGGTGACGTTTACCAAGTCGGTGGCTGGTGCTTCTGCGTAAGGCAAGTGTCCCAGCAGGTTGTCTGGGGTGGCTTTTGAATTGCTACCTGGGTTCGGGGCTGTTGCAGAGGCTGAACTCGCTGCTGCTGGGTTTTTTTGAGTTGGCTCTGCCCGACTGGTGGCTGGGAAAAAGTTAAAGTTGAGGTGCAGCCAGATGCTCACCGCAAAGGCAACTGCGCCCAAACCTAGCAGTTTCCAAATCAGCCCTTTTTTCTTCTGGGACTGACTGCCTCCTGCATCCAGGTATGTGTGGTCTCGCACTGCTTCTGGAATTTCGTCAGCGGCAAGCTCCGAGGCTTGCGGGGTTTTTCTCGACAGACTAGCGTTATCCAAGCCAGCTCCACTCCTGCACTTCAATAAGGCTCAACGTTACAAATTGTATATCGATCGCGTGCGATCGCACAGCTACAATTCCCGCTGAGAATATACCATATAATCTTCCTGACTTGGCTTTGTCCCATCCGCCAACTCTCAAATCTGTTACGAAATGCCCCAATGTCGATCGCCTGTTTTAGTCAAATTGGTTGGCACTGATTTATTTTAAGTGTAATCTGCTACTTATTCGACAAAATCCAACAATTGTTCGATCGACACATCAAACGTCCGCGCCAATTTTAGTAGAGCACCGATGTCAGCCATTGTCATACCGGGCGATCGGGCGTAACTTTTGACAGTGTTGTAGGATACCCCGGAGCGATCGGCTACTTCTTTGAGCGTCCAACCTTCCCTAGCAGCAAACTCTCGAATTCGTAATTTTATTAATTCGCCTCTTGACATGAGGGTGAAATCTCACCTATATTATTTTATATAAATGAAGGTTAGATCCCCGACGGAGGAAACGCCGACGGAACCTATTCTTCCACAACCTCAAACAAGTCTTCTATCAACACATCAAAAGTTCGAGCTAATTTTTGCAGATAAGTAACGTCAACGGTTGCTAATCCGGGCGATCGGGCGTAATTTTTCAGCGTGCTGTAGTGGACTCCCGATCGATCGGCAACCTCTGTCAAAGTCCAGCCATTTTCGGCAGCCAGCTCTCGAATTCGCAACCTCACCAATCCCATGCTTGACAAAGGGCAAGTATTTGCCTTAAAGTAATTAAAGATTAAAGAGCGATCGCCCTGTGGCCTTGGAAACTAAAGGGCGATCGCTTTTTCAAACAAACTCCGATCGAATCAGAGACACCTACTTAAATCAGACGCACTTATTCAAGACGCACTCATTCAATCAGACGTACTCATTCAATCAGACGCACTCACCATGATAGCAACACAACACTCAGAAGCCAAGCAAATAAATCCACTGGCTCGATTTGTGACAAAAGAAGCAGTAGCCAAAGTCTTGAAAGTCCAGCCCGAACAGATTCGCGAGATTCGGCTGTGGCCGTATATCATCCACGTTGTGGGAGTTGGCCTCAGCAAATTTGTGAGTTACGCAGATATGCCACCAATTTTAGGAGTAGAGCCGCCGACGCTGCAAGACTGTACGCGGTGGTGGAAGCGTTGGCGGAAAACTCAGCAGCAAGCACCAGCATTTTGGGTAGAGTTTTACGAGGGGAAGTTTCGGCAGTGTCGCGGTGTGGAAGAACTTTTCAACTGGGGTAAATTGGTAGGTAAGATTAAGCACGGTTTGTCAGGTTTTCAGGTGGATTGGCTGCGAAAAAGTTATGTTGTTGTGAAACAGTGTATGGAGGCTCAAGTATAGCCCGCTTAAGTTAGCTTGAGCGAGGTTTGCATTAGTGAATTTTGTTTGTTGACTAAGCTTAGCACCATTGAGGTTTGCACCAGTAAAATCGGCTTCACTAAAATTTGCATATTCTAGTAGGGTTCCTCTTAAACTTGCCTTCCTTAATTTTGATTTTTCTAGTTTGGCTGATTGTAAATTAGCCTGAGAAAGGTTGGCATTGACTAAATTTGCCTGAGTCAGATTGGCTGAAGATAAATTAGCTTGAGAAAGGTTAGCCCTTGATAAATTAGCATTACTAAAATTTGTGCTAGAGAAAAACGCATTGCTCATATTTGCTTCCTTCAAAGTTGCCCCACTGAGGTTTATCATCTGCCAACTTACACCGTTCAAATTAGCTTTATTCAAATTAGCATTACTCAAGTTAACACCAGCAGCTAGGTTTTTACCCCTCAAGTCAGCACCAGCTAAATTAATCCCAGTAAAATCCCTTTCTCCCTGAGTGTAACGCTCCCAAAACTCCTCAACATTAACAACAGGTTCCAGACTAGCCTCAGACTCATCATCCAAATCCTCAGCGCTATCCTCTAAATCAATCTCTCCCTCAGCAGCATCCGCCGCCAATCCTTCCAAATAATCTGCTCGATCCAGGTAATCCGAACTCTCTATAAACCTGCTCTCAATCTCCTCCTCATTTAATACTTGGCTGCTGTCAAATCTCTCAATTAATTGCTTGACAATTTGACAGTGACCCGTGCGGATTCCCACTTCTTTTTCTGCACTTTGGTCGCTGTTAGTCAGAAAATTATGGCTCCCCAACATAGCAAAACTGGAATCGCAGACTAAATAGTTTTCGTGAGTACCTAATAAATTGAGACTAAATTGACCGGGATATTCGCTTGCTAATTCTTGCAAATCTGCTAAAGCATTGTATCGCCATCCCTTGCCGATTTTTTGCCGATCGCCCAAATAACCCCAGCCAATATCGATCGCACATCCTCGGTTCAAGCAATCCCTAAATTTTTGCAGCAATTCATCATTAATACTGTTACAATTGAGCCAAGGGCAAACAATAATCAGCCGCTCTCGTGCTACTGATAGCGCCTCCACCAACACAGCGCGACTGTTGGGGCGATCGCATACTAACTGATACTGAAAGTCTAAGTTGTGCTGTTCTGTCTCAGCCTCAAGCTCAATCGGCGGCTCTGAAATGACCGACATATCGGCAATTCCCAAATCAAACCGCTGTTGCAGCACCGCAATTTGGGCTATCAAATTTTCTAGCTGTGGCGGTTCCGGGCGATCGTTAAATCGTTGTTCCTGTGCTTCTAACTGCCGCTTAAGTTTGGCTATATATTTTTTGAGAATAACTTGATCTTGTTCAAGATGTAATAATCTGGTGGCTATTGACACTAAATCTAGTTCTGTCTCTGACATCCTGCTACCCTAAAATTTAAAAAACTGTAAAAGCTATATCTGGGAAGTTTGCCCAAAATCAAACCTTTGCAACTTCCGCCAATTCAGCAACATTAGCAGAAATTTTCTCATCCTCTACATCAACCGCGACTGTTAACTTCAATCCCAGAACCTTCAGCCAACTAGCCAAACCATAAATTGTCGCAATTCCTTCTCCTGATAACAAAGCATCTAATTTTTCCAAATGCAATTTAGCATCATCAGCAGACATATTTGGTTCACCAAGAGCCTCAAATATATCTCTCATAGCTGAGAGCATAATTTTTAATTCCAAATCTCCTTCTTCCTCTTCTCCAAATATCAGAGAAAGGTAAGCAGCAGAATAGTTTGGATCTTTGAGATTGGAAATTTTAAAGGGATGATAGCTATCACTAGCAGGCATTTTGGCGTCTTTCATAATCTCTCCAATATTTCTTAGCTTTACTAATGTCTTGATCTTGAGTGCTTTTATCCCCACCGCACAGCAGAAGCACGATCGCAGATCCCACTTGTCCAAAGTAGACTCGGTAGCCCGGCCCATAGTCGATTTTAAGTTCGCAAACTCCTTCGCCAACTGAGCGACAGTCTCCCAAATTGCCACTGCTAATCCGCTCCAGCCTCTTATCAATCCTGATTTTAGCGTTAACATCTCGCAGGGAGCCAAACCATTCGGCAAATGGAACTGTGCCATTTTGTTTGATATAACGCTTAATATCTCTGGGTTGCGCTTCCATAATTTCAATTTTAGCGGGTCAGCAGGTTAATTATACAGTCGCGCCCGATCGCCCCTTGACTCCATGCGCTACAATCATTAAGAAATCTTTAGTTAAATCCGTTTAACGTCCCAGACGCATTATGAGTCTTCCCATTCGCAACGTTGCTATCATTGCTCACGTCGATCACGGCAAAACCACCCTTGTGGATGCTCTCCTCAGACAGTCCGGGGTCTTCCGCGAAGGGGAAGAAGTCCCAGATTGCGTCATGGACTCCAATGACATCGAGCGCGAGCGTGGCATCACCATCCTTTCCAAAAATACCGCTGTCCGATACAAAGAAACCCTGATCAACATCGTCGATACCCCCGGACACGCGGACTTCGGCGGTGAAGTAGAACGAGTTCTCGGCATGGTTGACGGTTGTTTGCTGATCGTAGACGCTAACGAAGGCCCGATGCCGCAAACCCGCTTCGTGCTCAAAAAAGCCCTCGAAAAAGGACTGCGCCCGATCGTATTTGTCAACAAGATCGATCGCGATCGAGCAGATCCCCACAAAGCAGTCGATAAAGTTTTGGATCTGTTCCTCGAACTCGGCGCCGACGACGATCAGTGCGACTTCCCCTATCTGTTCGGTTCGGGACTCAACGGTACTGCTAAAAAAACTTTGGAAGACGAAGCAGTGGACATGAAACCGCTGTTTGAAGAAATCCTAGACCACGTACCGCCCCCCATCGGCGACCCTGACAAACCTCTGCAACTGCAAGTCACCACCCTAGATTACTCAGAATACGTCGGCCGCATCGTCATCGGCCGCATCCACAACGGCACGATTAGAATCGGTCAACAAGCAGTTTTAATCACAGAAAGCGGCGCGCTTGTCAAGTCAAAAATCAGCAAATTGATGGGCTTTGAAGGCCTGAAGCGCATTGATATCGCAGAATCTTCTGCTGGTAATCTTGTCGCCGTTGCCGGTTTTGCTGATGCGTATATTGGCGAGACAATTACCTGTCCCAACGACCCACAAGCGCTACCTTTAATCAAAGTAGACGAACCGACTTT
This sequence comes from Microcoleus sp. bin38.metabat.b11b12b14.051, assembly GCF_013299165.1. NCBI lineage: Bacteria > Bacillati > Cyanobacteriota > Cyanophyceae > Oscillatoriales > Microcoleaceae > Microcoleus > Microcoleus sp. bin38.metabat.b11b12b14.051. The sequence goes on along the minus strand of NZ_JAAFKD010000025.1, from coordinate 88,346 downwards.
GCAGATGACTTTCTCGGTGAACGATTCGCCGTTCTGCGGTCAAGAAGGTAGTTTGGTCACATCGCGTCAAATTCGCGATCGACTAATGCGAGAACTCCAAACCAACGTCGCCTTGCGCGTCGAAGAAACCGACTCTCCCGACAAATTCCTCGTATCCGGCCGTGGCGAACTTCACCTCGGAATCCTGATCGAAAATATGCGTCGCGAAGGATACGAATTCCAAGTATCCCAGCCGCAAGTAATCTTCCGCGAAGTCGGCGGCCGTCCCTGCGAACCCTTTGAATGTTTGGTCTTAGACGTACCCGAAGAAGCAGTCGGTGGCTGCATCGAACGCCTCGGTCAGCGCAAAGCAGAAATGCAAGATATGCACGTCAGCAGCACCGGTCGCACCCAAATCGAATTTTCAGTCCCCGCCCGCGGTTTGATTGGATTCCGAGGCGAGTTTATGCGCTTGACTCGCGGCGCTGGAATTATGAACCACAGCTTCCTCGACTATCGCCCCCTCGGTGGAGAAATTATCGCCCGTCGCAACGGAGTATTGATTTCCTTTGAAGAAGGAACTGCAACTACTTATTCACTGAAAAATGCTGAAGACCGTGGCGTATTTTTCATTACCCCCGGAACCAAGGTTTACAGAGGGATGATTATCGGAGAAAACAACCGAGATGAAGACATGGAGCTGAATATCTGCAAGTCGAAGCAGTTGACAAACCACCGCGCATCTGGTGGTGAAGAATTGGCGCAATTGCAAGCACCAGTCGATATGAGTTTGGAACGCGCTTTGGAGTACATCGGTCAGGATGAATTGGTGGAAGTAACACCGAAATCAATTCGCTTGCGGAAGTTGTCCAAGAAGTTGGTGAAACGCTAAAACAAATTAAGGGCTGGTAATTTTGCCAGCCCTTAGTGTCAACTTCAAACTACTCTATTTAAAGGCAATATTAATCATTTTAAATCAATCAAAAATAGGTAAAAACGATGTCAACAGTTTATCGTTTAAAAGCCAGCGAACTAGATCGTAACTTTTTAGAACAAATCAAAGCGATTTTTGGAGATAAAGAGATTGAAATCATTGTCTCAGAATGCGATGAAACCGAATATCTTTTGAAATCGGAAGTCAATAAAAACAAACTGTTGAAAGCTATTGAAAATGTTAAAGACAGGCAAAATTTAGTTGAAGTCGATCTACAGGATTTGCAATGAGCCGAATAATTATTAATGTATCGATCGCTCTTTTTATCTCTTTACTAAATGCGCTCGCTCTCAATCTTCTTGCTGAAGTTCTTCTATTATATCAAGTACCTTTTGATATTTTTCTTCTTTTCCCTGCATATGATATAAATTTTTAGCATTGTAAAAATCTTCATTTGCTCTTTCGGAATCGCCCAGTTCATAGTGGAAAATGCCTCGGTTGTAATGAGCTTGGGCAAAGTCTGGTTTAAGCTGAATTGCCTGGGTATAATCCTCAAGCGCTACTCTAAGATCGTATAGACTCGCAGTTAATCTGGCGATCGCCTACTCCAGGCGATCGCGATTATTTGAGTAATAATGCTTAACCAGCGCTAATTGGGCGATCGGTATGTTTTAATTTATATTTCAGCAAAATCTAAACAAAGCCAGCCATGAGTCCAAAATCCATAGCCGTAATCAACTTCAAAGGCGGTGTCGGGAAGACAACCGTCACCTGGAGTATGGGAAATATTATATCCCAAGGAACCGACTTAGAAGTCCTGATGTTAGACCTAGACCCGCAAATGTCGCTCACAGAGGCGATCGGGCTTAACGAAAACACTGGTCATTTAGATGATAAATTTGGTAAGTGGTACGAAAAATCTCTCAAACACCGACTCACAATTTACGACGCCCTCGAAGTCTTTAAAAAAGCCGGACAAAACTTTAAATTTCCCGTTGGTTTCGACACTATTTATCAGATTGACGAACAGTTGCATTTTATCCCTTCAGTTGAAGAATTGTACTGGTTGGATCTCGATGGATTTGAGGGTAAAAATGTAAAAGACTTCATCCGCCAGTTTAGCGGGAAAATCGTTAACTCTCCCAATCTCCCCAAATACGATTTAATGCTGTTTGACTGTTCGCCTTCCTTCAGTCTCCTCACCTACAGCGTCCTCTCTTGCTGTGACTTAATATTGATTCCCGTCAATCCCGATTATTTTGGTTCTCGGGGATTGAGTTTAGTTTTAAACTCGCTCCAGAAACGGATTGAGCCTTACCCGTTTCCCAAAATTGCAGTGTTTATGAATAAAGCTAAAATCTATGGAGGATTGCTGACTAATGAAGTTCAGTTTTACATGAGAGAAGTCAAGAGACTTTGCGCTGAGATATCAAAAGATAATAACATAGAAGTCAGATTTTTTGAATCGACTATTCGGGAAAGCGTCGGGTTGAAACGGGCGATTAATGAGGGAGAACTGCCGCGAGAATTAGTTAGAGAATTTGAGCAACTTTGGCGCGAGTGTGAGGAGTATCTGAAATGATTAAAAAAGATATTTTGCCTGCTGGCGATTCGGAAAATGGGGGGGTACTTGATGAAATTGGGGAACTTAAGGCAATCTTGCGGGAGGTTTCCAAGAAATTAACTAGAATTGAGGCTCAAGTCAAGCGGGGAGGGCTTTCTGCTCTGTCTAAAACTTCTGAATCAGCTATTATTGCTAATGTTAGTAAATCTGCTAATTTATCGACAGAAAATGTTCTCGAAGCTTATGAAGAACTGCGTTTACAAGCTAAAAATGGTAATGAAGAAGAGGTTAGCCAAAAATTGTTGGCTATGAGTGCAAATGACTTGAACTTGATGTGTTGCGAGTTAGGGATGCCGCCCAGCAGCAAGAATCCGTCCCGCAAAAAAATGTTTGAGCTAATTATTGGTAGAATCAAACAAAGTTTGAGGCTGTCACGGCATATCGATCGCCAAACACTGTGAATGGGGCATTGGGAATGGGGCATTGGGAATAGTTTGGAGTTAGAATTTGCCATATCCCTCTGGCACTTTAAGAAGTCGGGGATACGAGGACTGAAGACTGTGAAGATTTAAAAGTAAGGAGATGATACTGACAAAATGCGTTTACATAAATTATTGCGGTTTTGGTCGATCGCCCTGATCACCCTAACACTCACAATTACCGTATTCCTGAGCCTTCACAGCCCTCGGACAACCGCAGCCCAAAAACCAAGCATACTGGCATTTACAGCGCTCCAGAGGCGCGGCAGCGAGGTGAGGAACAGTTTATTTGCGGTCAATCCTACCAGTTTGGCCCGCCGGGAACTTGCACCCAATATAGATGTTAGCCCTACGGTAGTTTGGTCGCCCAAGGGCGATCGACTCGCATTCGTTAGCGGAGACACCGACATTTATACAGTCAAGGCTGATGGTTCTGGACTAACTAAACAGTTTGCGGGCGAATCTTGCAAAGGAGTTAATTTTAGAATAGCTTGGTTTGCTAACAGTCAAAAACTTGTTTTTGCTCGTTCCTGCGACGGTTCAACCTCTGATTCTTCTGGCAGTCAATCACTTTATACCAGTGACATTTCGGGAATTAAAGGAACTAAATTAATTCGGAATTTAGAAGTAGGAGGACAACCAGCTAAAACAGAAATTTCATCAGAATTTTATCTTTCTGCTGACGATCAACAGGTAGCATTTGTCAAGGATAAAAATATCTATAAAATGAATGCTGACGGTTCGGGCATGACTAAATTAACTCAAAGTCCCGGCGAGTATACATCGGGCGGTAGCGAACTTGTCTGGTCTGGCGATCGCACAAAAATCGCTTTTTTGTCCGGTAGCTATCCCCAACAGCAAGTTTACACCATCAATACCGACGGCACCAACCTCAAGAATTTGACCGACAACCCGCAACATCAAGTCTATAACGTCAAGCTGGTTTGGTCGCCCGACAGCAGCCGGATTGCTTACTATCACGGGAAAGCGGGCGATTTTGGCGGGGAAAAGCAGGATATTTGGGCGATCGACATTAACACCGGAACCGCCAAAAACCTCACCCAAAAACCCCAAAAATACGATGCACTTTCCTGGTCGCCCGACGGCAAACTTATCGCCTTCGCTACCGGAGACTTCAACCAGCAAAAATTATACACAATAAATGCTGGCAGTGGCCAGCTAAATCAACTAGCTCCTCGCCTAGGAATCTCAGGTATTTCTGAATTGGCTTGGTCTTCAGACAGCCAGCAAATTGCTTTTACGTTTAATGAAATTGCAGGCTATCAAAGCATTTTGTACGTAATTAATCGAGACGGTTCTGGATTGAATAAACTCACAAACGACAATGATTTAAATGCTGGCAGTCCGGTTTGGCAACCGCATATTTTCAAATAGGAGCAGACGCAATAATTTTTTTCTCCTTCAACTGTTGGTGAACTTCCAATTCATGCCCCTCAAGTTCCTGATGTTTTTCATCCTGCACCTGTTTGTCAATTTTGGGTAGCTTTAAAATTGCCCCAGCCAACACCCAGTAATACACGCACACTGGATCTACATCCAGCGGATAATATTGAGGATTGATCGTAATAAATCCCACAAATACCCAAAAACTAGCTCCGTAACTCCGCAAACTTTTGTCTTTCACAGAACGGTACGATCTAAAAGTTAAAAAAGCCAATTGTAATAACATGATTTGAAAAGCAATCATTCCCGGATAGCCTAGTTCGTAAATCAACTTTGGATGGAAAGTTTCAATGAGCTGCGTAGTCCCAAATATCCGCGTTGAATTAGTAGCTCGTCCCACACCTCTGCCCAGAGGTTTTCCAATGATAAAATTGTTACTTTGCTCTAACTGATTAGAAAGAAATTGCTGGGGAGGTGCAGCATTCCAGCGGTTAACAAAACTATCCCACCGCTGCTCGACAATTCCCGGGTTAACTGCGGCACCGACAAACAGCAGAATTGCGAGTCCTGCACCGATCGGAATAAATCTCTTAAAATTAACTAATTGGCCGGTGAGAATCAGCAGGATTGCCGTAGCAACTGGAACCATAACTAAAGCAGCTCTTTGACCGGAAATAACGGCATTGGCAAATACTAATGCCATGCCAAGTAAACCGATAGCTCGCCACCAGAAGGAAGGATCGCAAAAAGCCGAGGCAAAGGTTAAAAAAGCATTAGAAATTAAAAACCAAGCCCACTGCCAAGGTGCTACAAAAGTTCCCGGCAAGCGGATAAATTTGACTTCTGGACTGAATACCAGAGAACCGCCAACAAAACATCTAGCTTGCAGAGTTGCTTTATATAATTCTTCTCCAATCATGCCTCGGGTGCCGGCGCACTTGCCACTTTGCAGCAACAGGTACTGAATCAAACCAAGAACGCAGCAAACGATCGCCAAAACTAGGTGCATTCGACCAAAAAACACCAAATCCTTCTTAGTGCGGAGCAGATAGTAGGTACAACCAATCAGCGGTATGTAACCTATCAATACTTTTAAACCGAGAATTCCTTGCAGAATCGGTTTGTCGCCCCTAATAGGGTGGAGCTGCATTTCTCCGTTGACAAAAATTAAAGTCAGCATTGCCATCATCAACAGGATGCTGAAGGTAGAAAGCATTTGTTTGGGAATGAACACAGGCAATTGTTTATTTTTGCAGCTTTGAATTAAAGCGATGAGAGCTGGTATGTAAAAAGCATCTTTAGCTACTTGAAATGCTGCATTACCGCCCCCAATTGCGTAGGTAACTGTACCGCTCAAAGGCAGGTAAATTAAAAAAGCCCACAAAGCTGGGCGGGGGTATTTGTAGGAAAGCAGTAAAATGGCTATGGCTGCGCCTCCTGCTATCGCCATCTTAGGGCGGGTCACGAACAACAAAGGGATGGTGACACTCAGGCTGACCAAGCAACAAATGACGATCGCCTGCACTAATTCATTGCGCTTTTGTGAAGTTTTGCGTTTTTGGGCAGCCACTTCTTTTTTGCTGACTATTGCAGTTTTTTCGGTGTGCTTGTTTTTGTTTTTTTTTGATTTTTGCTTGGTTTTAAACATAACTTATAGAACAAATTTATGTGGGGCAATGAAGTCGATGTGATGTATAAAGTAGAAGGCAGAATGAATCCAATAAAAAATATTGCTGTACCTGCGGTTAATTATTCAGCCTGTCGAGAGCGATCGCCATTCGCGATCGAGATTGTGGGTGTGATGCGGGCGCAACTTACACTCGTGACCTTGTAGAATATAACTGCTGCACCTATAATGTACACACCGAGGAAAAAAAAATTAATCGATCGCTCAAACTGAATGTCAGTAACTCAGCCCTAAACGGACTGAGCTTGTAAGAGTAATCAAGCAAGCTATACTGACCAGTCAAGCGTCTTAACTGACTACGTTATTTGGGTCACGACACCCTGTGGATGCTCTCGCCAGTCCCCTGCTCTGTCGCTAGTAGTTAACCAGTTTTAAAGTCACTGAAACTGTGCTGCTAGCTTAACAAGCCCTCATAACATTGACGAGGCTAACATTACCCCGAAAGGGAGGCTCCAAAAGAGCAAACATTATGCGTACAGGATTGTAAGGTTTGAGATGGTAATTGTCAAGAGTGAAAGTACATTACAAAAGTACACAAGAGCCAAGCAATTCCCTTGCGCGGTAATGAAAAGATTCAACGCGACTGAAAAAGTCGCTCGCGTCGTTTTCCTCTCAGCCCTAAAGGGACTGAGTTTCACACTTACCGAGAATTTTTATGAAATTAACAAAATTTGTATCGATCGGCATTGCCCTGTTTTTAGGAGCAAGCGGGAGCTTATTATCTAGTAGCAGTAGAGCCTTAGGCGCTGAAAAAATTGTCCTGACATTGGGCCCGATCCGGCAAGCCATAACTATCAGCGACTTAGAAGAGTTTGCTAAAGACGGGACTGCGACGCCAACCCTCAAACAAATTATCGGGTTCTCCAAAATCGACCCAAAAATATTGCAGGGGTTGATCGGTTTACAAATCGGTTTAAAGCCGACTAATCTAGCCCGGGTACTTTACAGCACCCCGGGAGAAAAAATTACTGACGAAATTGGTCAAGCAATTCGGACTCAGCGGCGCACAGAAAGTGGCAAAGCCCTCAGGGCGGCGGTGATTCTGGCATCCGGCGATGACGGTAAGGTGTCGCTGCTGGAAATTTTGCAAAAGTATCCTCTACCGGAGGTTTACGTAGATGTTGCCAGCATTGCTGCAACTGTTGGGAAGATTCAGGGTTTGGCCGGAAATTTGAGCAGCCTGCTTCAAGAGTCCCAGCGCGAGACAACGAGGACAACTGAAACAAATCGCACCGAAAGTACGACGATCGCACCTTCCCGCAACGTGCGGCCAACTGCCCCTGCTGTAAGTCGCCCCCCACCGCTACCAGCACCCGCACCGCAGCCCGTCAGGCCGATCAGGGGACTCTGGTAATACCCATTTTCCCGATTAATGCCGCAGTATCTGTAGGGTGTGTCGAAGAAAGACAATCTCTAAATGCGAGTGCAAATCTAATAGCGACGCACCTTACACATTGAATGAAGGAAACAAACCTCACAATTGTTATCTAGCAATATTTTTTTTAAACTGTATAATAATTATCGGCGTTACCAACAGGTTCTATCTCGTTGGGAATGCTAGTTTTCTGATTTTTTGCGGACTAAAGTCCTCACTACAAACCTGGTTTTTTGCGGACTTTAAGTCTTCGCTACAAACCTGGTTTTTTGCGGACTTTAAGTCTTCGCTACAAATCTGGTTTTTTGCGGACTAAAGTCCTCACTACAAACCTGGTTTTTTGCGGACTAAAGTCCTCGCTACAAACCTGGTTTTTTGCGGACTAAAGTCCTCACTACAAACCTGTTACCAACCTGTTGCAAACCTGCGGACTAAAGTCCTCATTACGAACCTGTTTGATTTTGTTCTTTTGATAACAATCAAGTTTTTTTCAGCAGTTTTTTGAGCAACTTAGGAACCTCTGAAGGTCGCGCAGCTACGGGTATTTCGGCCTCTTCAAAGGCAGCCATTTTGTTTTCTGTCTTGAGTCCAAAGGCTTTCTGGGCGGCAGCCCGAGAACTGATCAAGATGCCGGCGTGACCTAAAGACGGGCCCTTGGGAGCGTAGCGGCCGGCTAGATAAGCAACCACGGGTTTGTCGATCGCCGAACCGATGTAAGAAGCAGCAGCTTGTTCGCTCCAACCGCCAACTTCCCCCACCAAAACAATCGCCTCGGTGCTGTCGTCTTCGTCCAAAATTTGCAGCCACTGCATAAAAGAAGAACCAACAATCGCATCGCAGCCAATACAAACCGCCATCGATTGTCCCAAACCGGCCTCGGTAAGTTCTAGAGCAACTTCGTAAGTCAAAGTGCTGCTGCGGCTGATTACCCCGATCGAACCTGGCGTATAAAATTCCTTGGGGTGAGTTCCCAGCAGCAATTTGTCCGGGACAATAATCCCAGGACTGTTGGGCCCGATTACCAATGTTTCGGTGGCTTCTGCTTTTCTGACTAAGCGCACCATATCCAGAGGAGGCACTCCCTCAGTGACGATCGCGATTTGCCGAATCCCTGCCGCGATCGCTTCTTGAGCCGCATCCAGCACCGAGTAAGCATCTACCAAAATTACCGTAGTGTCAACATGACCCACTGCCGCCACGGCTTCTTCTACCAAATCAAAAATCTCAATTCCCTCCAACTCCCGTCCCCCTTGACCGGGACTGACCCCGGCGACTACATTCGTGCCGTATGCTTTCATCATCAGGGCGACACGGGCTGACGCGGGAGATTCTGTAATGCCCTGTACGAGGACTTTGCTTTCTGGAGTTAAATTCATTGTTTCCCACTTGAGACTCGATCTTTAAAAAGCAGAAGCTGTCGGCCGGCGCATAAATCTCGAAGACGGTCGATCGACTGCTGCTACTACTTAGCGGAGGATACAGAGGCTGCTGCTGCCTCATCCAAAGTCCTAGTTAGCTGCACCGGCAACTGTCCCAAGCGCTTTTTCACAGCATCAGTATCGCTCTCATTCAGGCGCAGCACAACTTGGATGTGGCGGTTGGCGCGAGCTTTCCGTTCCAAATAGCCGACGGCGGCAGCGGTGATTTCCTCGGTTTTGGAGGCGGTCAAAATATTAACCAGTATCACCTTAACGCTTTTATCCTGACCGACTAACTCCAGACCCGCATCCGCGCGATCGCGCAGAGCATTTACTGCATCGTAGCGGTCTAAGGAACCAATATTCACAAAATTAGCCGGTTTTCCTCCTTGGTGGGCTACAGCATCGAGAGTTGCCATTGTCAGGCCCACTCCGTTGCACAGAATCCCGATATTCCCCTCTAGTTCGACTAATTCCAGGGATTCTCCATCCGACGAGATTGAGGATGGAGGTTTGGGGTCAAACTGCCGCGGCGGCGAGTGCTGCTGCTTCGATTGAAAATTCCGCCGATCGGTGCTATGGGGATTTCTCCTCTCTGCTGCGATCCCGCTGCTGGGCGTCTTACCCGAGAGTGACACCAAATCGGGATGCCGCCCCAAGGCATCGTCGTTAGCCGTGACTTTACCGTCTAAAGCCATTACCTCTCCTGTCGGACTGATGCCCAGAGGATTGATTTCTACTAAATCTAAATCTTTTTCAACAAACAGCCGATACATTTTTTCGACAATCGAGCTCACCGATTGAATCAAATCTCCCTGCAATCCCATTTTCAGCATCAGGCGCCTCGCGTAGAAAGGCGAAAATTCCTGGTCTACCGCAACTTGCTGCATTTGGTCGATCGACCCTTCGACATCCATACCTCCTTCTCTCGAACCTAGAAGCACCGGGCGTCGCGCTACGGGATCTAGGAGTACCGCCAAGTACAATTCTCGATCGGCGTTGTACTTCGCTTCTGCCAGCAAAACTTGGGGATATTCGTTTTCGATCGGCAAATTAAAAATTGTTTGAGCTGCCGCTACAGCATCGATCGTATTTTCCACAAACTTAACGCCGCCAGCTCTGCCCCGTCCCCCAGCCCGCACTTGCGACTTAAGTACAACTGGGTAGGGAATTTTCAGTCCTTTGAGGTCGGCAGGATTGTCAATTCGCTGCGACGGCAAAATCGGAATTGCCATCTGGCGAAATAAAGATTTGGCTTGGTACTCTAACAAATCCATTATTTATAACGGGTGACGGGTAGTTGGCAACAAGCAATTCGTCGTAATTGGCAATTCATAATTAATAGATACTAATTGGCTTTTTGTCAAGCTAAAAATTAAAATTTATGATTTTTATCTTTTAATTTTAGACTTTTGTATTGCCCATTACTTATTCGTTATTACCATCGCCGATTACCTATTACTTAAGCTGTTTCAAAGTGTTTTTTCAGACAAATACCAAATTTAACTGGCGGCTCTGGCGGCAACATATTCGGCGATTCTTGGTAGTTGTTTTGTCCTCAGACTTCAGAGCAATAACGTTACTCAATCTTGCTGCTAAATTTTTACCCCAAAGCATTAATATAAAGCCTCTTCCTTGTATGTAGCAATTAAAAGAAGACGATTGATTGCTCAAATCTTATTCCTTCCAGTTAGAGGTCGCTGCCAACTGACTAAAGCTGTCAATTGTCAACTAACAACTGCCAACTGTCAACTGTCAACTGTCAACTGTCAACTGTCAACTGCCAACTGCCAACTGCCAACTGCCAACTGTCCCTGGTCAACTGTCAACTGTCAACTGAATTGATGGTAGCAGCGCCTTGATGAACAGTTTTGACCCATTTAAGCCGCTTGGGCCGTACCGCAATCCGAGCCGTGACAGTCCCTACCAGCAGCCAGTGCAACATATACACAGTACCGCGCAGCGTTTGCAGCAAGGTGACAAAAACTGTTTTTACCTCAAATTTAGTCTGTTTGCGAGTGCGGCGCAGACCTACAAACATTCCCACCACTGACAAGGTAAGAGTCATGAAAGTTAGGGGACTGGCGATCGGCATCCGGCGCAGCGCCACAGACATCAAACAATCGGGGAAAGCTACAGTAGGCAAGAGATATTGAGATACCCAAAATCCAAATAAATCCCAAGTTTTGCCAGTTCCCATGCGGTTGCGTAAAATCAGCCGCCAGTAGTCAAGATAGCGCTGATAGCCACCTTCTGCCCACCGATTGCGCTGGTGCCACAGGGCGCCAGCGTTAGTGACACCTTCTTCAGACACGGCTGGGAAAGCCAGAAACTCAATATCCCAACGGTCTAGGTGCAGCCTCACCGTCAAATCCAGGTCGTCGGTAATTGTTTCCTCGTTCCAGCCGCCGCAGCGTTCCAAGGCGGTGCGGCGCATGAATTGACCGTTACCGCGCAATTCTCCAATGCCGCCGATCGCAGTCCGCTGCTGCTGGAAAAAACTGTCGAGAGCCATTTCTGCTTCTTGGCCGCGAGTCCAAACATTTACCGCGGCATTGGCGATCGCCTTTCTGACTTGTACCGCCCCTACCTGTTGTCGATCGAACACCGGCAGCACGTGGCGCAGCAAATCCGGCGTTACCGTCGCGTCGGCGTCAAATATGCCCACAAATTCCCCGCGAGTCAGCGGCAAAACTTGATTCAGGGCTCCCGACTTGCCGCCGCTGGCATTTGCTTCTCTGCGAAATACTTTGAGCTGCGGGTACTGTTTTGTTAGCTGTTCCAATACCATCGGCGTAGCGTCGCTGCTGCGATCGTCGATCGCCCAAAGTTCGTAACGGTCGATCGGATAATCTAAATTGCAGATTGATTCTACCAATCGAGCAATCACCGCTTCCTCATTTTTTGCCGCCACCAGCAGCGACACGTAGGGCCAGTCTTCTCGACTTTCATCAGCCAGAGGCGGCAGTGTCGGTTTCGGTTTGGCCAACAAAACTCGCAGGGCTTGCACCCACAGCAGCCCCGTCAGCGCCCAGACTACCCACGCACCCCAAGAAATCAAGTGCAGGGCGATCGTCCCTCCCCAAATTGCCGCCAGTACCGCCGCGGCTTTTCCCCGCCGTCCACGGTACAGATTGTCAGGAAAAGAAGGAGATCCCGGCACAGACACCCCCACCGTTCGCTCTGTTGTTGTTTCCGCATCAAACATGGAGTCGCCGATGTCTGGTAAAGCAAATACTTTGGCGACTTTCGAGTTCGAGGTCAAACTCTTGAGCTCTTCTTGAGCCAAATCAGGGATGTCCAAGTTAAGCTCGGTGCGAGCGTCGTTTTCTGGCCAAGAACTATCCTGCATAGGTTACTTGATTCAACCACCAATAGTTTTTGATTTTAGAGATAAGTATTTACTGTATCAGTTTCTGAGCTTTTGGCGAAAGCAGACCCGAGCTTGTGGGCGGGGACACGCGACTTGTACCGCAAGGCTAAACTGGCATTCCACAGACTCTTGGGCTTGAGTGCGTGCTTGCGCTTGCCCTGGAATATCTGTTAATTTTTGCACAGCAGCTCAACTAAACTGCTAGTAGTAATTGTCAGGATGTGGAAATATGTCTCTTCCTCAACTGAAGCCAGCCGACGACAGAGAAGTGAAAGTGTACGCACCTTTTTGTCAGGAGCCCCGGCGCAAGTTTTTGCCGCACGCGATCGGTCTCTACAAGCTCAAAAGCTTGGAGGGAGCAAGAAAAATTGACGGTGGCGAGGACGTGCCGTTTGTCGCTAGTTGGAATATCCCGTCGCTGCCGATCGATTTGACCCGCTGTCAGGTGTTGTTTGACGGCAATGCGGAACTCAGCTATGAAGTGACGATGCAAAGCTCTGAGTTTGTCAGTTGCTTAATTGAGGTACTTTTGACTTTTCAGCGCACTCGTACCGTCGATTTTTCCAAAACGTTTTACCGCAAGCTGATGCGGATGGATGAGTAATTTTCACTGCACCCGCCCTTGGGAAATTGCGCCCAGGATTGGCGCGTTCAGAGGCGCACTAACTGTCTGCGGCCGCGACAAACGGCGATATTACACGATCGCTGCGTCTGTTTTATTGTTTAAGTCCAAACACTAACTAAGTTATGGGATGATTCCCCATCGCTTTGGGCGCGATGCTGATGCTCGCTCCTCAAGCAAATTTACAGCAGTTTTTCATTGATTGCGATACAGATTTCGCGTAGGGACTCAAGCAAACCTTGAGTCCCTACCTGTATTTTAGGCAATGAAAAACTGCTGTATTTGTTGTGCAACAAGCGTGAAAGCCCCTTGCTGAAACTTGTTGATAAAAATCGTGCAACAGAAAGGAATATCTCAACCTTAGTTGTTCTGAGCAGTCATATCGTATGCGATCGATTAACCGCGCGCGATCGTCCAAGTAGTGCGGACTTGAACCGCCAGATGCAGAGCGTCCTGGCGTCCGCACTACAAACCGTTTGTAATCCACCGAACATGAGATTCGCAATTATTTAATTTTCAATGCTCCATGCTCCAATACCAGGGAATTGCTGTCCGATTTGAGGTAAGGCACAATTCCGCCAAAATCCTAACTTTATCTAGGTATTAATATTTGTAAACATTCTCAGTAGTATCACTGAGGTATTTTAAGATGAGAGCGAAACTAAAATTAGTTAATTTCTCACAAAATCCCTTAAATAATTAAGCCTGTCTTCAGCAAATGATTTTCACCGATCTGACGCTCGCAGGAATTTAATATAATCCTGATTTTGTGTTCGGGGTTTCTGAGATAGTTGCTCAACCGTCATTATTACTACGGTCTAATTTTCATGCTCAAAATTTGCCAATAAGCGGCACTAAACCGAATTAAATTCTAGCAATTCCTGGTAGCAACTTACTGGCAAATATTTCAGTTAACAGTTGACAGTTGACAGCTTGCGCGCTCGCGACTTGCCCGCCCGCGAAGTCGAGGGGAGTCGAAGAGTTGACAGTTGACAGAAGAGCCCGCCCGCGGAGTCGAGGGGTTGACAGCTTGCGCTGAGCGAAGTCGAAGAGTTGACAGCTTGCGCGCTCGCGACTTGCCCGCCCGCGAAGTCGAGGGGAGTCGAAGAGTTGACAGCTAGCCCGCCCGCGAAGTCGAGGGGTTGACAGTTACCTCTACCGGGAAGGAAGAGGATTGGAGTAATGATGAGTTGTTTTTTAAGTGTCTTTTTTCTAAAAATGGAGATGCTTTAAATCAATTGTTTGTGGTAAATATTAAGACCGCAAACACCATCGATTAACAGTTGACAATTGACAGTTGACAGTTGACAGTTGACAGTTACCTCTACCGGGAAGGAAGAGGATTGGAGTAATGATGAGTTGTTTTTTAAGTGTCTTTTTCCTAAAAATGGAGATGCTTTAAATCAATTGTTTGTGGTAAATATTAAGACCGCAAACACCATCGATTAACAGTTGACAATTGACAGCTTGCGCTGAGCGAAGTCGAAGAGTTGACAGCTTGCGCGCTCGCGACTTGCCCGCCCGCGAAGTCGAGGGGAGTCGAAGAGTTGACAGCTAGCCCCGAGCGACTTGCCCGCCCGCGAAGTCGAGGGGAGTCGAGGGGTTGACAGTTACCTCTACCGGGAAGGAAGAGGATTGGAGTAATGATGAGTTGTTTTTTAAGTGTCTTTTTCCTAAAAATGGAGATGCTTTAAATCAATTGTTTGTGGTAAATATTAAGACCGCAAACACCATCGATCGTACTTACTCTTAAATAATTATGTTGAGTAAGTGGATAGCCGATTCAAGACTAGATATCAGGTATAGCAGCTACACACCAACATCTACGAATTTTGCAAGAGGTATATTATGACTCAGCTAACCAGGGAACTCTCTACAAATTGTTTAATTAGCGATCGCTCCACAAAAATTACCATTCGACGCGCTACAACAACCGCAGCAAGTAGTACAAAAATTGCCAATTTTCAGCAGGCTGCAAGCACATTACCAAAAGCAATTTCAGAGATTGTATTTATTGACGCGGCCGTTGCAGATTATCAAAGCTTAGTTGCCGGAGTCAAACCCGGAATTGCAACAGTTATCCTCGACTCGAAGCAAGACGGTGTTGCCCTGATTAGCGAGTATCTGACGAATTGTCAGGATGTATCTGCACTGCACGTCATCTGCCACGGCAGCCCAGGCAGCTTGCAATTAGGGACAGCTCAATTAAGTTTAGAGACACTGGATGCTTGCGCCAGCCAACTGCAAAAATGGGCCGCATCGCTGAGCGCAAAAGCAGAGATTCTGCTCTACGGTTGCAGTGTTGCAGCAGGCGATCGCGGTCAAGCATTCATTCAGCAAATCAGCAGCCTGACCAAAGCAAAAATCGCAGCTTCTACAACCCTGACAGGGAGTGCAGATTTAGGAGGAGATTGGCAGCTTCAGGCTACCACAGGCGAAATAGAAATAGATGCGCCAATTCATCCTGAAACTCTGAAAAATTATGCATTTACCTTAGTCAACCTGAATACATCATTTGGAGATGGAGGCGTAGTCATCGGGGTAGATGGTTATGGGTCTTTCGGGTCTGCTGTTAACGGCAGCGGAACCACTGATGCGTTTTATGACCCGATCGGTACAACCGTATCTGTCCAGCCGTCTAAAACCACCTATCAGTCTGGAGTGGCAATCCGATTTGGCGGTACGACCCGGACTTTTTTGACTACAGGCTCGATAGCTAGTTCCAGCGCACAGCCCAATCCAGGTTTTACGAGTTTAAGCCCAACCAGCGTTCAAAGCAAATTCACTTTCAACGGTCTTGACTTTGAACTGATTCAGAGCGTCACAGACCTGATCGTTGATGGGGGAAGGAAAGGTAGCCTTTTAACTCAAGCTTATAGAATTACGAACCCCGGCCCTGCAACCACTGGCTTCGAGTTAATCCGTTACGTGGACGGCGACTTGCAATTTGATGGCGCTATTCAAGACACTGGCGGCCGTATTGTTTCAGGAGGAGGGGCACAAGAAATTCTCTTCGAGACTGACAGCGGCAATAATCCTGCAAACTCAACCACCTTTCTGGGAATTACGGCTCTAGGGGGAACCACTGCGTCGCCGGGCCGCTACGAAATTAACAGCTTCCCCGGATTGGGCAGCAGGATTGTCTCGGGCAATACATTAGGTGACATAATCTTCGGCGATAATGATGCCAATCAATTCATCGACGCAGCCCCTTACGACGTGACTTTGGGTCTGCGAAATACATTTTCTCTTGCGCCCGGTCAGTCTACTAACTACGCAACTACTACCATCTTTGGGACGCTAGCTCCCAATCAAATCAATCTCCCCATCCTCAGCATCACCTCACTGGGGAATCCCGCCGAAGCAGGTTCGGTTCCCGGCACTTTTAGAATCACCCGCACCAATAACACCACCGGAGATGTCGTCGTCAATTTGAATGTAGCGGGGTCTGCCACCTTCAGCACCGACTATAGTGTGACAGGCGCTAACTCCTTCACGACAAGTACCGGCATAGTTACGATACCCGCTGGGGT
Organism: Microcoleus sp. bin38.metabat.b11b12b14.051; assembly: GCF_013299165.1. Lineage (NCBI taxonomy): Bacteria > Bacillati > Cyanobacteriota > Cyanophyceae > Oscillatoriales > Microcoleaceae > Microcoleus > Microcoleus sp. bin38.metabat.b11b12b14.051. Next base: position 71,978 of record NZ_JAAFKD010000025.1, on the reverse strand, counting down.
TGCAAGCGTAGATTTGACAATGACTCCCGTCGATGACAACGTATTTGACCCAAGTGAAACTGTCCAACTCACCCTCAACCCCGGTACTGGCTACTTCCTCGGTTCCCCCGACAGGGCTGTGCTGACGATCGCCGACAATGATACCAGAGGCATTGTTGTCACCTCAGTCCCTCCCAATACTCCTCTAGCAGAAGGCGGCAGCCCCAAAACTTATAAAGTAGCCCTCAGAAGCCGACCCACCGAACTGGTAATCTTTACTCTTAACCCAGACGAACAGACAGACTTGGGAGCCGGTGCTAACAACCCAGTCAGCTTCTACTTCACTCCCAGCAACTGGAACGTCCTTCAAACTATCACTGTCAAGGCAGTAGACGATGCCATAGCTCAAGGCACTCACAGCAGCACCATTACTGGCAGCGTCAACAGTGCCGATCCAAACTACGACGGCGCTGTACCCGTCACCTTGGACGGCACTGCTTTTGCGAGTCTGACTTTGCCAATTACCGACAACGATACGCCACAGGTAAAAATTACCCAGACAGGTGGCGTCAGCAAAATCAGCGAAGACGGAGGGACGGATACCTATACAGCGGTGTTAAGCACCCAGCCCGCAGGCGATGTTACTGTCACCGCCTCTCCAGGCACCCAAAGCGACGTGGGGGCTGGCGGCGGAAACCCGATCGCTCTGAAATTTACTCCCGCTAACTGGAACGTGCCTCAAGTGGTGACTGTGCAAGCCGTGGACGATGCTGTGGCTCAAGGCACGCACTCCAGTACGATCGCCCACAAAGTCGCCAGTACAGACGCGAAATACAACCTGATTGCTACTCCCTCCGTCACTGCCCAAATTACCGACAACGATACCGCCGGAGTCACAATTAACCCTGCCGAAACCACTGCTACTGAAGGCGGCGCCACAGGCAATTACAAAGTAACCCTCAATAGCAAACCGACGGCGCCAGTTAAGATCAACTTCAATACGGGCATTCAAATCGACTCGATTTCCACATTTACTTTCACCTCCGCCAACTGGGACGTACCGCAAACAGTCACGGTGAAAGCTACGGACGACACTGTTGTGGAAGGGCTGCACACAAGCACGATTAACCACAGCATCGCTAACGGCAGCGCTGTGGAATATAAATCTGTCGCGATCACGCCGGTCACAGTCATCATCACCGATAATGATGTCGCTAGTCCGAGTACGCCCAGCGTGACGATCGCACCTGCGAACACCACTGCTACTGAAGGCGGCGCCACAGGCAATTACACAGTAACGCTCAACACTAAACCAACTGCTAACGTTACGGTCAACTTTGCCGCGGGCAGTCAAATCAATGCGATCGCGCCGATCGTTTTCACTCCGGTTAACTGGAATGTGGCGCAAACAGTAACGGTGACAGCCACGGACGATACTGTGGTTGAAGGTAGCCACAGCGGTACAATTCTCCACAGCGTCGCAGCAGGCAGCGCGGCGGAATATTTGCCAGTGGCGATCGCACCAGTCACCGTCAGCATCACCGACAACGATACAGCCACTAATGCTGCTGGCGTGACAGTTACCCAAACAGGGGGTAATACCATTGTCGTTGAAGGCGGCGCCACCGACACCTATCAAGTAGCGCTCAACAGCCAGCCCAAAAATGATGTTAAAGTTAGCTTCGCCACAGACAGTCAAATAGAAGCGATCGCCTCTTTCACCTTTACCAGCGCTAACTGGAACCTGCCGCAAACCGCCACTGTCAAAGCCGTGGACGACTCCGCAGTCGAAGGAACGCACCTGAGCACGATCGCATCCAGCGCTAGCAGTACCGATCTGGCTTACAACAATATCGGCATCCCCAAAGTCGATGTCTTGATTCTCGATAACGACAGTCCCGGCATCGCCGTTATTCCGACGAGTACAAATGCTGCTGAAGGTGGTGCCAATGGCAGCTACAGCGTTGTCCTCACCAAAGCGCCAACTGCTAAAGTTACCGTCAACTTCGCTGCGGGCAGTCAAATAGATGCGATCGCACCCATCACTTTTACCCCCGCTAACTGGAATGCAGCGCAAACTGTCACCGTCAAAGCTACCGACGACACTGTTGTTGAAGGAACTCACACGGGATTGATTTTTTCCAGCGTCGCCCCCGGCAGCGCTGGCGAATACTTGCCAGTGGCGATCGCACCCGTTACCGTCACCATCGCCGACAACGACATCGCCCCGACGCCGACACCGACGCCGACACCTGCACCAGTCATCAACTTTTCGCCCACAATTATCGTTTCGACGCCGACACCTGCGCCGACACCTGCACCAGTCATCAACTTTTCGCCGACAATTATTGTTTCGACGCCGACACCAGGGCCGACACCTGCACCAATCATCAACTTTTCGCCGACACCAGGGCCGACACCAGGGCCGACACCTGCACCAATTATCAATTTTTCGCCGACACCAGGGCCGACACCGGCACCAATTATCAACTTTTCGCCGACACTTGAGCCGATATTAGGGCAGACACCAGCACCAACTCCGACACCAACTCCAACTCCAACTCCGACACCGACACCAACTCCGACACCGACACCAACTCCGACACCGACACCAACTCCGACACCGACACCAACTCCGCAGCAACCTGACGATTCAGATGGCATTTGCGCGCAAATTACCTTACCGGCAATCAGTCCTCTTCAAGGTTTCAATCCTGTTGATAACAACCTGGTGGGCAGCGCTACCGGCGACATCCTCACTGGCGCCAGCGGCCGCGACGGCATCAACGGGTTGGGCGGAGACGATGTACTTGTCGGTGCGGCGGGGAACGACAACCTATTTGGCGGATTGATCAGCAACACTCCCGTCGGGCCTTCTGTCGATCGCGACTTGCTGTTTGGCGGCCCGGGCGACGACTACCTCAACGGTCAAGCTGGCTACGACACCATCTTTGGGGGTCAGGGTAACGACGCTGCTTTCGGTGGCAAAGATGACGACCTGATCTGGGGCGGACGCGGCTCTGATACTATTGTGGGCGAAGAAGGAAATGACAGCCTCTACGGCGGTACTAACAGCGAATCCGATCGCGATCGTGGCGGCAGCGACTTGTTATTCGGTGGCAAGGGCAATGACAACCTCAGCGGTCAGGATGCATCTGATACGCTTTCTGGCGGTGAGGGCAACGATACTGCCCGCGGCGGCAAGGGCAACGATGTCATTTTAGGCGACTCGGGCAACGACTTGCTGTTGGGCGACCAAGGCAATGACTCTCTCTGCGGTGGCGATGGCGATGACACGGTGTATGGGGATATTGGCAGCCCCTTGCCTGTTGGTGTTGCTGGCGGTCAAGACCAAGTGTGCGGCGGTGCGGGCAATGACCTGTTGTTCGGTAATGAAGGCAGCGATACGATCGACGGCGATGCTGGCAACGATACGATTTTGGGCGGTAAAGACAATGACTGCTTGCGAGGCGGTGCTGGGGATGACGTGTTGATTGGTGGTGAGGGCGCCGATATTTTAATCGGCGGCAGCGGACGCGATTTATTTGTCTTGACATCCGGTCAAGGAAGTGATACTATTTCTGACTTCAGGAAAGGGGAAGATTTGCTGAGTTTAGCCGGCGGTTTGACTTTTGCTCAACTGAGCATTAGCCAAGGCAATGGCGCAACCTCAATCACAATTGCTAACTCTGGCGAACTGTTGGCGGTTTTGAATGGGGTGTCAGCAAGTGCGATCGCGCCGTCAGATTTCGTTCAACTTTTGCGGCTCGGTAGTTGAGATCAAAAGTCTGTAGGTTGAGTTAACTCAACTCAATCTAGTGTGCTTCAAGAGCGATCGGGCTGGCATCGCCATCAGCCGCAACAACGGCCCCCATCCCAATCCCACAGATTATTTATAGCCGAGTCTCAAAAAGGTGAGGTTTAGGCTGAGATTTGAGATTTGAGATTTGAGATTTGAGATTGGGGGATTAAAGGATTAAGGGATCGAGCAGGTCAATACTTCATCTTTAGCGAGAACTGATATATCTGTCCGACTGCAAAAGTTCACTGAAAAGGAGAGCGATCGCACTCATAATTAATCATCACAATCCTCCAGATGGATTGTTAACTGTTACGGAAATAAATCAAGACTCATAGCGTGTTTTCTATGTCGAAATTAGTATTTTGCTCAATATAAAACTGCGGAAAAATTCGGGAAAACACAGAAATAAATATCTAAATCCGCACTTCTGCCAGAAAGGTTCGTAGTGCGTCCTGGCGTCCGTTCTCCGGCTGCGGACTAAAGTGGGCAGGGCTATTTCATTCTCGAAAAAACGAGGGTTTTGTAGGGGTAGTGCCCCCGTGCCTACCCCCCCCCACCGAAGAGTTATCATTCATTTCGGGCATCGGGGCTCTTCAGGGGGGGATTGCCCCTACAAAGAATGAAATAGCCCTGAAAGTGGGCACGTGCGAACTGTGTTTGTTAGGGTAATCGATAGGAGATGATATCACTAACTTAATACGGCTCTAAAATATTGTTTCAAACAGATAAAAAAAACTAAAAAAAATCAACTAAAATACTCGCAAACCGAAGGATAAAAAGAGAAATCAAAAAACAGATGCGCGCAAAAGTGACAAAATCGAGTATAATCATATTGCGAAATAGAATCGCACTGCTGAAATACTGTTGAATAAACTAAATTTATTTAAATAGACAGGTGCAAATTGAGGAGTAAAGGCGTACCCAAATTGACTAAATATTTACTGATCGGTTCCACAAAAGCTTACAGCGGCAAGTCCGCGATCGCCCTGGGGATGGCCCTCGCACTCCGGGCACAAGGACTCGCCGTCGCCTACGGCAAACCTCTGGGAACTTGTTTCAGCTCCGAGGGAGCTGGAGGCGAGGAGGAAGACGTGCGGTTTGCGGTAGAGACGCTGAAACTCTCAGAAAGTCAGATACCGTCAACTCTGCTGTATTTGGACGAAAAAACGGTTCACAAACGTTTGCGGGGAGAAGACAAGACAGATTACCGCCACTCTCTAACGCAATATTTGCAAGATCCCAGCGGAGACTTGGTGCTGTTAGAAGGCCCCGCTAATTTGGAGGAAGGCAGTCTGTTTGACTTGTCTTTGCCTCAAGTGGCTGAGGCAGTTGATGCTTCTGTGCTGCTGGTAGTGCGCCCGATCGATCTTTATGTAGACGATTTGCTGTCGGCGAAGCAGCGTTTGGGTGCGCGCTTGGCTGGCGTGGTGCTCAACGACGTTCCCTCCGACAAACTCGAATCCGTAACGGCGACTGTGCGGCCTTTTCTGGAGGCACAGGGTATTCCAGTTTTGGGAATGCTGCCGAGAAGCGCTTTGCTGCGTAGTGTCAGCGTCAAAGAATTGGTGCACCAGTTGAAAGCTGACGTGCTCTGCCGTGGAGACCGTTTGGACTTGATGGTGGAAACCTTGACAATTGGTGCGATGAATGTTAGCTCTGCGATGAAGTATTTCCGCAAAGCTAGAAATATGGCGGTGGTGACGGGGGGCGATCGCACGGACATTCAGCTAGCGGCTCTGGAAAGCTCGACTCAGTGCTTAATTCTCACCGGGCACTTGCCTCCTTCTCCCCTCGTGATCGGCAGGGCAGAAGAAATGGAAATTCCTGTTTTGTCTGTGGATTTGGATACCTTAACCACAGTGGAAATTATCGACAGCACCTTTGGCAGCGTGCGCCTGCACGAACCGATCAAGGTGGAATGCGTTAGTCAGCTAATGGCAGAACACTTTGACCTTAAGGCCATGATGGCATCCTTGGGTTTGGGCGATCGAGTCCATTAGTATGTCGGGCCCGATCGCAGGGTATGAGGCAGCCGGATTTCAGGGAAAAACTTATGCGGCAGAGGGAAGAAAGCAGAAAAAGTTTTTAGTTTGAAAAATAAAAACAAAAATTCTTAAATTATAAATTTTTCTTGAATTCTACCTCGCTCTCTGGCTGCCCAATGCCTTCGGACATTCTGCCGAATCGCGGCCTAAAATGTCCCCGTCTTCTAGTGCGATCGACTTTAATCAGCAATTCTTAACTTCTTTTTGGTGGCAATTGCTAGTGAGTCTGCTAGAATCCACAACGTAGTTTTATTTAATTTAATAAATTCTTTGAGTCAATCAATTGAGCTACCCAGAGTTGATGATTTTTTACAAGAACTTGCGGCGATCCAGCAAACAAGCTCCAAGCGGGTTGCTCTCTTGGGTTCTCGCCACGTTCCTATTACCCACCAGCAGCTAATTGAGATGCTGAGCTACGCCTTAGTTCTGGGAGGCAACCAGCTCATCACATCGGGGGCTACAGGCACCAATTCAGCCGCAATTCGGGGAGCAATGCGAGCAGATCCTAATCTGCTGACGGTGATTTTGCCCCAAAGCATGAGCCGCCAGCCTCGGGAGTCCCGCGAGCAGCTCGAACAAGTCATACATTTGGTAGAAAATCCCAAAAATGATAGCTTGTCTCTCCCGGAAGCAAGCGCCATGTGCAATCAAGAGATTATTTCTCGCTGCCAGCAACTGATCTGTTTTGCTTTTCACGAAAGCCACACATTGCTGAAAACTTGCCAGGATGCGGAGGAACAGCGCAAAGTGGTGACTCTGTTCTATTTTGATTGAAATGTGAGGCTGATGATGCTGTTGGGATTGCCTGTGTCGGTTATTCTGCTTGATTCTGTTGCTGCTGCTGCTGCGCTGGTTTATGCACCGTTTTTGGTGGTTGCCCTCGCCCGCTTGCAGTTAGGCTACGACCAAGCAGCACCTCGCGCTATGTTTGACAGGTTGCCTGCTTACGCTCAGCGGGCAACTTGGGCTCACCAAAATTCGTTTGAGACGTTTATGCTGTTCTCAGCGGCGGCTTTGATGGCTTTTGTGACGGGGGTTGATTCGGAGGCGGCGGGCTGGGCTGCGATTGCTTTTCCTCTAGCCCGGTTGTTGTTTTCGGTTTTCTATATTCTGAATGTGCCTCTGGGGCGATCGCTCATGTTTGCGATTAGTTCTTCTTGCACTGTCTCTTTATTCTATTTCAGTTTGATGGCTGTCAAGGGATAATTGTCAGTAGTCATTAGTCATTAGTCAGTAGTCATTAGTCATGAGTCATTAGTCATTAGTTAAGAGACGCTTAATTAATGACTGATGACAACAATTCTAAATATCCAGTTATATCATGTCCAATCGAATGCTCTCAATAAAAAAGGTTTGTAGTGAGGACTTCAGTCCTATCATTATGCGGACTAAAGTCCTCACTACGAACCTTTTTTATAATGGTAATTGACGGGACATGATATTACCAATTTACCAATTTACCAATTTACCAATTACTAATTTATGGCTGCTAATTATTCATTTGATATTGTCAGCGAGTTCGATCGGCAAGAATTAGTTAATGCTGTTGACCAAACAGTGCGGGAAATTCAAAGCCGCTACGACTTAAAAGATACCAAAACTACGGTGGAATTGGGCGCAGAATCAATCACTGTCAATACCGACAGCGAATTTACTATGGATGCGATTCACACTGTTTTGCAAACAAAAGCCGCTAAGCGGAATTTATCTTTGAAAATTTTTGATTACGGCAAAATTGAACCAGCGAGTGGCAGTCGCGTCCGTCAAGAAATTAAACTAAAAAAAGGACTCACTCAGGAAATCGCCAAACAGATTACTAAGTTAATCCGCGATGAGTTTAAAAAGATTCAAGGTTCAATTCAAGGCGATGCTGTGCGGGTTTCTGCTAAAGATAAAGATGATTTGCAGTTGGTGATTCAACGCTTGAAACAAGAAGATTATCCCGTGGCTTTGCAGTTTACCAATTACAGGTAGCTTTGTGAAAGCTCGGTATTGGATTCCCAGTTGTGCGATCGCCTCTGAGAGTGCGATCGGTTGACAGTGCGCCGGAAAGTTCGCAGCCTGATAGCGGACTTTCCGGCGCGCTACAAGCCGTTTTTGTGATGGTAATCCATCGGAGATGATATGAGAGTGCGATCGAAATTTCGTCGCACTTGCTGGGATTGCGCCACCCTACAAGGCTGCAAGCTGATGCGGATGTTGCGCTAGATATTTGCACCCAATCAAGTTGTATAGCATTTCTCGGGTTTCTGGAGAAGTTGAGATTTTAGATATCGGGGCGATCGCCCCGAAGTATGGAACTATTATTTTAGATTGCGGTATTTAGGAATGGTTAATTAATTGGTGAATACCTAAATCCCTTGGGAAACGCCGTATCAGGATATTTTTGCCTGTATCAAACCCGGTTTCTGGCTCTATAACTATATTTTAGGTTGTTTTAGGTGCATATATTTAGCGGCCGAAAGATAGCGGTGAAAAACAGCCAATGACGAATCGGTAATTTTAGCAGTATATTGGTTAGTCAGATGGTGAAAGGCGGGGGCGTCTGTTTGATATTGTTCGCAGCAGCTACCACCACCAGAAACAAATGACAATGGTTTGAGGGTTTACCTACTTTTTCCTTAAAGAAACCAAATCGTCAATCCACCATCGCCGATCGAAATCCCACCGGAAAATCACATCACGCGAAGATCGACCCGCCATCGCCGATAATTAGCGCGATCGCCCAAAAATCCCAAAAATCGCACAAATCTGTGTCAGATTAGTGTTGATTGTCCCGTTTGTACTGCAAATAGTCGGGCGAGTGGGGCTGGTGGGTTATTTTGGCGATCGCAGCCGTCAGCCTTCTGTTGAAAAAACTCGCAGTATCCGCTCAATCAATGACCGTGTTTGGAAAGATTTTGCGATATTTGAGGCTTGTCGATGAGCGATTTACCCCTATTAATTGAGCCGATACACATTTGATTGAAACAATAAGGTTGTAATCCCATGAAATATTCTCATTTCAACAATTTATTCTCTAAGTTATTGGGAAAAATACCCCTAAGAATTATTTTTACTGTTCCCTTTTTGATTGAAATTTTTATCATAGTAGGATTAGTGGGGTTTCTGTCTTATAAAAATGGCAAAGAAGCAGTCAATGAAATTGCTTCTCAATTGCGCGAAAAAATTACATTAGAAATAGAACAATATATTGAAAACCAGTTATCTTCTTTGGTTCTGATTCATAAACTTAATACTGATGCTATTGAACGGGGCGAGCTAAGTCTCGATTTACACAATCAAGATCCTAAAAATTATCATTATTTGTGGCAAACGATCAGAAATTTCGATCGAGTGAGTAGGATCAGTTTTGCCTATCAACATAACAATCAATATTTAGAGGTTTGGAGAAAGCCTGAAAATGGAGAATTAAGATTTGTTGTATCGAATGCTTCTACTAATTATCTTACCTCTGAATATGCCATTAGTCCCCAAGGTAAGCCTACCAAAGTCATGAAAAAATTTACTAAATATTACGATCCCAGGCAGCGTCCTTGGTATATTGGAGCAGTCAAAGCAGGTAAACTAAATTGGCAGCCAATTTATTCAGGAATTGACTACAATAGTTTTTTCCTAGAGCTTTGTCAGCCTATTTACGATCGAAACAGGAAACTTTTAGGTGTTATGTCTGCTACTTATGAATTAGATAAGGTTCAAGCTTTTCTTGTCAAACATAAGATTGGCAAGAATGGAAAAACCTTTATTTTCGATCGAGAAGGGTTATTAGTAGCGACTTCTCAAGATGAAAGCAGTCTCAATCAGAGTAAAGATTTCAAAAAAACCAAACGACCCTCTATCGATCGCAGTAGCGATCCTCTCATTCAAGCTACAGGTAAGTATTTAAAAAAATATTTTGTTAATTTTGATCGAGTTGAGCGAAGCTATCAACTTGAATTTAACTATAATGACGACCTACAATTTTTACAAATTTCTCCCTATCAAGATGAATTAGGGATAGATTGGTTGATTGTGACTGTTGTGCCAGAATCAGACTTTCTCGAACATATTTATGCGAATACTCGGCAGACAATTCTCTTATGTTTGGTCGCTTTAACATTAGTAATAATCATTGGTATTTTAACTGCAACTTCCGTGACAAAACCAATTTTAAAACTGAATAGTGCTGCTAAAAATATTGCTGAAGGCAAATTATATCAAACTGTGGATATCGAGCCAACTTACGAATTAGGAGAACTGGCTGCTTCATTTAATAGGATGGCTCATCAATTACAAGACTTGTTTGAAACTTTAGAAGAGAAAGTTCAACAAAGAACAGAAGAATTGGCGATCGCCAAAGAAAAAGCCGAAGTAGCAAATCAAGCTAAAAGTACCTTTATTGCCAACATGAGCCACGAATTGCGATCGCCCCTCAATGCGATTCTGGGCTTTTCGCAATTAATGTTAAGAACCAAGGCTCTCCCCACCGAACAATACGAGAATGCTGGCATCATCTATCGCAGCGGTGATTACCTATTGACGCTGATTAATAATATTCTTGATTTATCAAAAATTGAAGCTAGCAAAGTCACCGTCATTCCTCAGGTATTCGACCTATATCGCTTCCTGGATGAGTTAGAAGATATGCTACATTTACAAGCAACTAATGCCGGATTAAAATTAATATTTGAGCGAAGTGAATCATTACCTCGTAATATTTGCACCGATCAAATCAAACTCCGTCAGATATTACTTAATTTACTGACTAATTCGATTAAGTTTACCCCAAAAGGATTGATTTGTTTGAGTGTTTGGAAAGGCAATGAAACAATAGAAGATGTTTTTACTCTGCATTTCCACATTCGCGATACTGGGGTAGGGATTGCAGCCGCTGAATTGCCAAAACTTTTTAATGCCTTTAGTCAAGCCCAAGCTGGAAAAGAAATGCAGGAAGGTACAGGCTTAGGTTTAGCCATCAGTCGGAAATTTGTACAATTGATGGGGGGAGATATTTCCGTAGAAAGCGAATTAGGAAAAGGTACAACTTTCTCCTTCTATATTCAGGTAAAATTGGCTCAACAAATCAACAGCAAGATTGCAGGAGAACATCATTCCATAGTGCTCGGACTTGCGCCAGGTCAACCTATATATAAAATTCTCACAGTCGATGATAAATCTATTAATCGACAATTACTAATTAAGCTGTTGAGTCCCTTGGGATTTGAGATGAAAGAAGCTAGTAACGGACAAGAGGCGATCGCCCTTTGGGATGAATGGGAACCGCACCTGATTTGGATGGATCTGAGGATGCCTGTGATGGACGGCTACGAAGCGACAAAATACATCAAATCCACCACCAAAGGCAATGCTACGGCTATAATTGCGTTAACGGCGAGCGTGTTGGAAGAAGAAAAGGCGATCGTGCTTTCGGCTGGATGTGATGACTTTGTTCGCAAACCCTTCGTTGAACGCAATATTTTTGATACCCTGACCAAGCATTTAGGAGTAAAATATATCTATGCAGAAATAATATCTCATGTCTTGGATGATACAGAGAAACGCACCTTGACATCGGAAGATTTAGCCTGTATGAATCAAGCATGGATTAGTCAACTATACGAAGCTGCACAGGAGGCTAATAGTAACCTAGTATTGCAACTGGTAGAAGAAATACCTAAGACAGAAACTGTTTTGATAAAATCCCTGAAAAAACTTGCCCGTCAATTTGAATTTGAACAGATTCTTGATGTAGTCGAGCCGCTGATAACCAATGAGTATTAATAGTGAAATAAAAAATAAGGGTAATATTCTAATTGTAGACGATATGCTAGAAAATCTACAATTACTAAGCGATGCGCTCCTCCAAATTGGCTACACTGTTCGCAGCGTCACCAGCGGGCGGATGGCACTGAAAACGGTGAAGGTAAAGCGGCCAGACGTGATACTTTTAGATGTGAAAATGCCCGAAATGGATGGTTATCAAGTCTGTAGAACTCTCAAAGGCGATGCAAATTTCCGCCAGATTCCAGTTATTTTCATTAGTGCTTTAGATGATGTCTTCGACAAAGTAACCGCCTTTGAGTCAGGAGCCATAGACTACATCACTAAACCATTTCACATCGAAGAAGTATTGGCGCGTCTGGAAAATCAGTTAACTATTCAACGCCAGCAACGGCTTCTGGAACAAGAAAATATTAAGCGCCGGGAAGCAGAAGAGGTACTTTATCAATCGAGGGCTTTACTTGCTAGTGTTTTGAATAGTTCCCTCGATGGTATTGCTGCAATGCAGGCTGTTCGTAACACCCAAACAGCGGAGATTGAGGATTTTCGGTGTTTAGTCGTCAACCCCGTGATTGCTAGAGCTTTTAAACACAGCCGTGAAGAAATGATTGGTAAATTGGGATTAAGAAAAATCGCGAATCATGTTAATCCAGAACTATTTAATCACTTCGTTAACATTGTAGAAACGGGGCAAACTTTAGAACAGGATTTTTACTATGAATTAGGAAATTTTTGCTGGTTTCACTTTGTAGCAGTCAAGCTAGGTGATGGTTTTTCGATTACAATCCGTGATATCACCGCCCGCAAACAAGCCGAATTTGAATTACAACTACAAGCTGAAAATTTAGAACTTACTCTGCGCGAACTAAAGCGTACCCAAGCCAAACTCATTCAGAGTGAGAAAATGTCTTCTATTGGGAATCTGGTTGCGGGGGTAGCCCATGAAATTAACAATCCACTGAATTTTATTCACGCAAATCTGATTCCGGCTAGGGAATATTTCCAAAATTTACTGGATTTGCTCAACCTCTATCAACAACACTTTCCCAATCCCCCAACAAAGCTTAAAGCAGAAATTGAGGCTATTAACCTAGATTTCCTGCAAGAAGACTTGCTCAAACTTCTGAATTCTATGCGGATAGGAACAGATAGAATTCGGGGAATAGTTCAGTCATTACGGAATTTTTCCCGTCACGATGAGGCCCAATTAAAACGAGTGGATATTCATCAGGGTATCGACAGTACGCTGATGCTGCTTCAAAATCGGCTGAAAGCCACAGCAGAACATCCTGCAATTATCGTGACTAAAGATTATGCTGAATTACCCAGAATTCAGTGTTATTCTGGTCAACTAAATCAGGTATTTATGAATATTTTAGAGAATGCTATTGATTCTATTTATAGTAAATGTATGGGCGGTCAAGGAGAAATAAAAATTCAAACTTTATTTGTGAGCAAAAATCAAATATCAATCAAAATTTCAGATAATGGTTTAGGAATTTCGGAAAAATCACAACCACAATTATTCGATCCATTTTTTACTACGAAACCCGTAGGAAAAGGTACTGGACTAGGACTCTTTGTCAGTCACCAAATTGTGGTAGATCGACATGGTGGAAATTTATATTGTAACTCAAAGTTAGGCAAAGGAGCAGAATTTGTCATTGAAATTCCAATAGCCAAAGAAATCTTCAGTAAGGATGCTTAAGCTAGCGCCTAAAACTAACACCAGTTTAAACAATTTTTGCTACAATTCTCAATCTTATAAAATTTATTTGTCCTGCACGTAATTTATACCATGTCCGGTTGATTACGACGACAAAAACGGTTCGTAGTGCGGACTTCAGTCCGTTCTCCCGGAGCGGACTGAAGTCCGCACTACGAACGAATTTTACTGGACTTCAGTCCGTAAAATGCTGCGGACTGAAGTCCGCACTACGAACGAATTTTACTGGACTTCAGTCCGTAAAATGCTGCGGACTGAAGTCCGCACTACGAAAGGTTCGTAGTGCGGACTTCAGTCCGTTCTCCCGGAGCGGACTGAAGTCCGCACTACGAACGAATTTTACTGGACTTCAGTCCGTAAAATGCTGCGGACTGAAGTCCGCACTACGAACGGTTTGTAGTGCGGACTTCAGTCCGTTCTCCCGGAGCGGACTGAAGTCCCCACTACGAACTAATTTTACTGTTGTTAATCCATTGGACACGATGTTATATCATTTTTAATAATTATTACTACAATATTGTTATAAGCTTTAGCCCCCGCTACAGCTTAAGAGTTTAAATCCTAATTAAATATCTAAACCGATGACAGTTAATTCGGGAGGATGTTCGACAACAAATTGGTAATGTAACTCTTGCTTGGCTTGCGGTGGCAGAGAGATTATCCATTCCAAGAGTCCCATTTCACCTGCTACTATCTTCGGGTTTGTCTGAGTCAAGCGCACTTTTATTTGCTCTTTGCGACTGACTGGAAGTTGCTCTTTTAGTGTCAATTTTGCAGGTACTTGCTGCAAGTTTGTCAGAATTAACCGATAGGCGTAGGTGGTGCGCCGCTGATTGCCGATCAGTTTTTTATCAACTTGTCTTTCCACTAATTCCCGCTCTATTTTTAATCCTTCATCTATTCCTAAATTCAGCTTAAATTCTTCGCCATGGGAAACATTTTTTAACTGCACATTGCCGACGAATGTGTTGTCGCGAAAGATATTTGCTTTACCGGGAAGCAGAGTTGCACCTGCCGTCGGATTGGTGACAATTGCTTGCAAATAAGCAAAGCTTACTAAACGCGGCACTGCGACATATTCAGGTTTATAGGGATAATTATCGCTGAAAATAGTGACTTTGTGGGGTGTGCCGTCGCTGGGAATATTGGTATTTCCTCCTACTTGAAATGAGACGGTGCTACCTTCTTTAGATAATGTTGCTGTCGCGGTTTGAGCTGCTATGGGTTCGGGTGCGGAATCGGCAGCACTATGAGGCATAGCCATCATTATATCTGGAACTTCTGCCTCACTGGCTCTCGATCGGCTCATCCTCTCCAATTCTGTGGTTTGAGCATAATTTCGGCTATAAGTATCGATAAACCAGGGTTGGAGTTTTGGTGGCAAAGTTCCCATTCCAGGTTTGGCTGTGGATAAAGTCAGCGCTACTCCCGTCCAATCTTCGCCTGTGTTTTGATTGACTTCGGCTAGGTAATTGAGATTGATTTGGTTGTTGGTAGTATTGACTCGCAAGTCGTAGAGAGGAGTCCAACGAGCTCCCATGACTACATAGGAAACTTCTAGTTCAAAATTGCCACTGCCGCTGGGTTCGATCGCGACAATGATGTTAAAACTTTGCTGGGAATAGGGAGTTTGTACTTGGTGCAACTGCTGGTACAATGCTTCTATTTGGTTGTCTAAGTCGCGCTGCTGTCTTTCGTGTTGCCCGATCGCACTTACGTGTTTTAGGTAATTGGTTCCTAAGAAGTTGAGCAATTCGCTGGTTTCGGTTAAACCTATCTGCTGTTTGGCGATGCTGCTGGAAAAAGAACCGACGCTTTTTTCGCTTAAACCTTGGAGAAATTGGAGTTGAATTTTTCTGGCAGTTATTCTATCGTTAATTGCGCGTTTTTGGGTTTCTAACTCTTGGATTTGTGCGGTTAATTCGGGGATGCGATCGCCCGTAGGTTCGCTGTGAAACACGGTTTCGGTGTGTACTCCCAGCAATCGCACGGCGACTGTACCTGCGCCCGTAGCCCTGACTGACTCGGTTTCGAGGGTTGTGGGGAGGGACGCAACGGTCAATTCGCGCTCGTTTCCTGTCAGGGCTACTGTGCCGCGGCGGGTAATTAGGGCGCGATCGGTGTACACGGTAACTTCGGAAATTTGCGATTCTACTATTTTGATATGATCGCGATCGAGTAAATTTGAATCAGTCATTGCTACTAATCCCTCTACGAAACTCTTTTAATGCTTCCAGAGGCGAAGTAAACAAAATGCAGCGCTTCAACAAAGATAAGTCTAACTCAGGCAGCAATTCGCTACTAGCAATTCGCTCGTAACCCTGCTCTTGTAGGCGGTAAAGTTGTAGCGTTCCGTCTTCCCAAAACCAAACTTCCGGCACACCCATCAACCGATATTTCTGAAGTTTAATCGGACTGCCGCTAGTAATAACTACCTCAATACATAAATCAGGAACATCCTTATCTGTCCCGAAACAATAAGACAAATCTGCCTGATACTCGACTTGATCCTCAACAATCTGGCTGTAAGCACCGCTGGGAAAAAACTCAATTTCCCTAACTTCAAAGTAGATCGCAAGCAATACGCCAATTATGGATTGAAACGCTTCATGAGGTTTACTAATGCCCACAATCTCTAACACTCCTTGACAATAAAATAACCGCACACCAGGCACATTTTCAAAGCTGGATTGAATTGCTTTAAACTGCTGCCAATTCAATCCGCGCCAAGTGAAATGCTGCTCGGCTGTGGGGGAAACTGTGGGATTGTCTATAGTTTGAACCATGACTGTCCTGTTTATTTCAAAATGCTAGCAATAATTCAATTTTAGCTCAGCGGCTCAATTCCCGCCAAATCCAAAATTTGTGGAATCAAATCTTCTCGCTTGACGGCCATCATGTGCACTCCTTGACACAATTGCCGTGCTAGCTTGACTTGTTCGGCGGCAATTCTGATGCCTTCCTGCAAGGGTTCTGGCGATTTTGCTAAACGGTCGATCGTTTCTTGCGGTATGTGAACTCCCGGTACGTATTTTTTTATAAATTCAGCATTTTTAGCTGATTTAAACAAAAAGATTCCTGCTAAAATTGGTTTGTTGCAGCCAGCAGCAATTTGGTGCATAAACTTATCCAAACGGTCAAAATCTGTAATTAATTGGCTCTGAAAAAACTGAGCTCCAGCTTCTACTTTTTTCTCGAATCGGCTTTGCAAACCAGACCAACTGGGGCATTGCGGATCGACAGCAGCGCCGACAAATAAATCGGTAACTCCGTCTGTTAAAGCTTTGTCGTTCCAGTCAAAGCCGCCGTTCATTTTTTGAATGACTTGCAGCAGCCGCACTGATTCTAAGTCGAATACACTTTTGGCTTTGGGATGGTCGCCGGCTTTGACTGGATCGCCGGTGAGTGCCAAGATATTATGGATGCCTAAGGCGTGGGCTCCCATGAGATCGGCTTGCAGGCCTATTTGGTTGCGATCGCGACAAGCAACTTGACAAATCGGCTCAATTCCGCGCTGCAAGAGAATTGCGGAAACTGCTAGGGGACACATTCGCAGCACTGCGCGGCTTCCGTCTGTGATGTTAATGGCGTGCACTCTGTTTTTGAGGCGTTCAGCCATGGCGATCGTATGAGTCATATCGCCACCTTTTGGCGGTGCAACTTCGGCGGTAATTACAAATTCTCCAGGAGTGGTGCAAGCAGTGCGAAAACGGTTCATAGTTAGTTGACAGTTGACAGTTGATAGTTGGCAGTTGATAGTTGACAGTTGACAGTTGACAGTTGACAGTTAACAGTTAACAGTTAACAGTTAACTGTTGTCTTTATTTACCAATGACTAATGACTAATGACTGATGACTAATGACTAATGACTGATGACTAATGACTGATGACTAATGACCACCCTTCGGCTTCGCGAGCGGGCGAGATGACTAATGACCACCCTTCGGCTTCGCGAGCGGGCGAGATGACTAATGACTAATGACCAATGACCACCCTTCGGCTTCGCGAGCGGGCGAGATGACCAATGACCACTGACCACTGACTAATTAGGTATAGAATAACCAAAAGCGGTTTTAACCTTAGTCAGAGTTTGGTTGGCAATAGTTTCTGCTTGTTCTCTGCCGCGACGCAGTACAGATTCTAAATATCCCGGATCGTCCATTATTTCCTTGTATTTATCCTGAATAGGTTTGAGTGCATTAATTGTTGTCTCTGTCAATAATGGTTTGAAATCTCCCCAACCCATGTTTTCACATTCGGCTGCGACTTCTTCCTTCGATTTCCCGGAAAGTAAGAGATAAAGTGTTAGCAAATTTTTCGCTTCGGGGCGCTCCGGGTCGTCGAAAGTCAAGCCGCGCACGGCATCTGTTTTGCAGCGCTTGATTTTTTTCGTGATTGTTTCTGGGGAATCTAACAAATTAATTCGACTCTGTTCGGAAGGGTCGGATTTTGACATTTTGCGCGTGCCGTCTGTCAAACTCATGACTCTCGCACCGTCTGTTCTAATTAAGGGTTTGGGAAGTTTTAAAACAGGTTTTTCTGGTGTGCCGAATTGGTGATTTAATCTGATGACGATATCGCGGGTGAGTTCTAAATGCTGTTTTTGGTCTTCGCCTACTGGCACTTGATCGGCATCGTAAAGCAAGATGTCTGCTGCCATTAATACGGGATAGTTTAGCAAGCCTGCGTTGACATTTTCGCCTTGTTTAACTGCTTTTTCTTTAAAC
This sequence comes from Microcoleus sp. bin38.metabat.b11b12b14.051, assembly GCF_013299165.1. Classification (NCBI taxonomy): domain Bacteria; kingdom Bacillati; phylum Cyanobacteriota; class Cyanophyceae; order Oscillatoriales; family Microcoleaceae; genus Microcoleus; species Microcoleus sp. bin38.metabat.b11b12b14.051. Next base: position 53,938 of record NZ_JAAFKD010000025.1, on the reverse strand, counting down.
TGAATCATATCTTCGAGCCAGTTAATCGGCGTAATGCAGTTGAGCAACCATGCTAGTTCTGTGTGCGCCGAAACGTGGGATTGCACGAAAATAGTAGAGTATTCTAAATCGATGCCGCAAGCTAAATAAAGAGCGGCGATGGTGTAAGTGTCGGATGCAAGGGTTGCTGGATTGTGCGGTGCGGTAATTGCGTGCAAATCTACTACGCAAAAGTAATTTTCGTACTGACTTTGACCTTCTACCCAGTTGCGAATGGCACCGAGATAGTTACCGAGGTGAAGATTGCCTGTTGGCTGAACTCCTGAAAGAACGCGTTGTTTGCCCATGAGGAAGGAATAGAATTGAAGTCACATTTCTATATTGACACGTTATTTTAATTTAAGATACTTTTGGTTGAAATTTACATCTTGTACGGGGATCTGTGCGGACGCGGCAATGCCGTGTCCTTAGGAGCGCGAATTAAATAATTTACAGAAGTTTGTGGGGTGGGCGGGAGAGCCCGCCCTTTCGGGATGGGCGTCTCGCCCGTCCCACAAGAATAAAAGTGTAAGTTATTAAATTTTCATTCCTTAGAATACCGGGCGGTTGAAACCGCGTCTATACAAACAAAACCCGAGCTCAGAGGGGTTGAAGAATGGGCATTAAAATTACTTTAATTTCTTCAGTCCGCTTGGCATGGACATCGTTTGTGTAAACGCGCTTTCAACCCTACATCCGATCTTGATAAAAGTTACCAATCTGTCAGCAACCGGGCTTTGCGTAAGACAAATTTCAGCACTGTTTCTTGGCCGGTAATAATATCGGCTCTGCCCTCCATTCCTGATTGAATTGCATACTGGCGGGGGACGTTTGCTTGGGGAGTTTCCAAGAATTGACCGCGGGTAGAGTCGAGTTTTGTTAAATAGGCTTGTTGGGGTTTAATTGCTACTTCGTAATAGGCTGTACCTAAATTGTTACCGGGATTTTGAGGGGCGATCGCATCTGGGGCGATTTCGCTGACTGTTCCTTTGAGTGTTCCGTAATCGGGGAAGGGTAGGGCAGAAATTCGGATCTGTACGGGTTGGCCGATTTGGATGCGGGCGATGTCTTGGGATGTTACTTTGGCTTTGAGTACCAGGGGTACGTCGCTGGGGACGATTTGGGCGATCGCGCTGCCGGCTTGTACGGTTTGACCGGCATTCCGGACTTCCAATCTGAGAATTGTACCATCGGCGGGGGCGCGAACCACGCTATTTTCGACTTTTGACTGAATTTGATTCAGTTCTTTTTTAGCTTGAATTAATTGTTGTTGAATGGACGATCGCTTCACCAGCAAAACTCGCCGGCTTCGCCCCAGTCTTTCGGCGACATCCGGCTGCGCTGTGGCGATTTTTACGAGAGCGGACTCGACTAATTCCTGGGCGGCTGCACTTGCAGTTTCGATGCTTTTAAATTGGCCGCTGGCTAAAATTTGATTTTCTAAGTCGCGCAGTTGCTGGTTGATTTGCTGTGCTGCTGTTTGAGACTGATTAATTATTTCTTGGAACTGCTTTTTTTGGGCGTCCAAACGCGAAGCGTCTACAACTGCGATCGCATCTCCGGCTTTGACTGTCTGATTTTCGCTGACAGCAATGCTTTCGATGGTTCCTTCGGTTGCTGCTTGTACGACGCGCACTTCTCCGGCTGGACGGACGATCGCGTCTGCTTTGACTGTAGCGCTATATTTGGTGACGCTAGCCAGGGCGATCGCCCCGCCAAAGGTCGCCACCATCAAAATACCCCCCAAAGTAGTCCAGCGGCTGACAGGGGGCAAAAACTGGTCGTTATCAAAGGTTTCAGCGGGGGTGGGTTCAGTAGTGCGAGACATGGCGGCTGCTGGGGGTGATGGGAATCGTTTTGAGTTTTGATTTTTGAGTTGAGTTGGGGGAGGAAGATAGTTGTGGGTTTTAATACCACTTCAAAAAAAGAATGCTACTCGCGCAGAAGCTTCAAGCCCATACATAATCAGTCATTCCCTAATCTCAAATCTCACATATCAAATAATATGAGCTGGCAGAGAAAGAGTTCGATCGCTTATTTCTTTTGTCACATGGATTTTCAGCTTTCCTGATACCAAGAATAGGTTTAGAAGTCTAAATTAAAATTCAGAGGGTCAAAGTCAAAATCCGCACAACTTGGCCGTTCCCGCCCGCAATTTGCCCCAAACATCAAAAATGGCGGAGCTAGCAGGCAAAAGTCATGAAAATCAAGCGTTTCAGCCATGATTTTTGGCGCTGTTACCCGGTTTTTCTGGGAGGTGTACGTAAGTAGGTACATATGTATTAATAGGAGTTCCTGATGTCGGACAATCAACAAGAGTCATTATTCACCGAACTAAACGATCGAGAATCTGCTAGTGTTAGCGGCGGCAGCAATACCAGCGATTTTAGCAGCGGTAACAGCAACAGCGCTAAGGAAAACAGCACCAGCGATCGCCTGAATCTGCTGTTTTTCTTGCCACAGCCGAGCCAGCTTAACCTGTACGATCCGAATCGCGATCGCCCTTACAAAACCCTAGTGGTTTAGATAGCTGAGTCAGGTAGTGCGAGCTGAGAAACTTTGAAAAAATCTCAGTAATATTCCGGAAGCATCACAGGACTAGAAGAACTATTAGTTAGTAATTACACGAGGCTATAGAAATTAAATAAAATTTCTATTTGTCGTTCAAGATTATCAATTTAAAGGAGTCAAATCATCATGCAAGAAACACAAGACAATTCACTGTTTGCTGACCTCACCCCGGAAGAATCAGCTAGCGTCAACGGCGGTCACTACTACGATCGCTGTCGCCGACGCAGTTGGGTCGTATACCGCCGCAATTGCGACGGTTCCTTCAGAAGAGTAGTCCGCTACGCCTACTACTAAAGTTTACTGCTCTCAATAGAGCTCTATAACTGTGGAGCAAAAAAGCACCCATAACTTTATGGGTGCTTTTTGCTGATTGGGTAGTTGGTGATGAGTAATCTTCATTATGCTCTACCCATTATTCATTTCGCAAAATGTTAAAGAACATCCCTTTTATCGGCAAAATGCGATTATTCGGACAAGTCAACCGGTTTAAGAAATATCAGGTTGTTCTCCAGCAGAGCGAAGAAGATTGCGGGGCGGCTTGTTTGGCTTCGATCGCGAAATTTTACGGACAGAATTTTACAATTAGCCGCTTGCGAGAATTTGCGGGTACCGGCCAAAAAGGGACGACTTTACTGGGGTTGAAACAGGGAGCTGAGGCGATCGGCTTTAATGCGCGATCCGTGCGAGCAGCGGCTACTATTTTAGACAAAATTGACGCAGCACCTTTACCGGCAATTATTCACTGGAGCGGGTATCACTGGGTGGTTTTGTACGGAAAGCAGGGCGATAAATATGCGATCGGCGATCCGGCTGTCGGTATGCGCTATATTTCCAAAGAAGAATTAGCAGCAGGTTGGACAGATTGGCTGTGCTTGCTAGTCGAACCCGATGCTGAGCGGTTTTTTGCGGAAGCAGACAATCAACCGCCCGCGAATTCTGTACAAAAATGGACGCGCCGGGTTTTGATTTACCGCCAGCTTTTAATCGAAGCACTGTTGCTGAATGTGGTGTTGGGTTTGCTGTCGATTGCTTCGCCTTTTCTGGTACAACTGCTCACCGACGACATTCTGGTGCGGGGCGACACGCAACTTTTGGCAAGTGTGGCGATCGCAGTTATAGTTATGAATCTATTTAGCAGCAGTTTAGGATTGGTACAGTCGAACTTGATTGCTCAATTTTCCCAGCGTTTAGAGTTGGGATTGGTCATGGAATTCGGGCGTAAATTCCTGCGATTGCCTTTAAGCTTTTACGAAACCAGACGCAGCGGCGAAATCGTCAGTAGATTACAAGATATCCAAGAAATCAATAAATTAGTTTCTCAATTTGCGATCAGCTTACCCAGTCAATTTTTTATAGCCGTAGTTTCTTTTGTTGTCATGTTGTTTTACAGCAAGGAACTGACGCTGGCAGCTACAGTCATCGCTTTGTTCATGACTGCCTCTACAATAGTTTTTCTGCCCGTATTGCAGCAAAAAACGCGGAATTTATTTGTACTGGAAGCAGAAACTCAAGGTGTTTTAGTAGAAACCTTTAAAGGCGCACTGACCGTCAAAACCACTAGCAGCGCCCAGCAACTTTGGGAAGAATTTCAAGGTCGCTTCGGTCGCTTAGCGAGTCTTACTTTTCGCACTACACAAATTGGCATTCTCAATAATATCTTTTCTGGCTTTGTTGCTTCAGCGGGCAGCATTACCCTGCTGTGGTTGGGCAGCAGCTTAGTGATTGACAAAGCATTGAGTATCGGTCAGTTGCTAGCATTTATTAGCATGAATCAAAACGTTACTACTTGGGTAACTTCCTTGGTTGAATGTACTGATGAAATGGCTCGCGTGCAGACAGCAACTCAACGGCTTTCGGAAGTCATAGACGCCGAACCAGAAAGTAAAAGTGATATTAATAAACCTGTGGTAACGCTTCAAGACCGCGACGAAATTGTTTGCAAGAGTGTGAATTTTCACTACCCAGGCAGACTTGACTTGTTAGAAAATTTTTCTGTGACATTTCCTGGCGGTCACGCAATTGCTTTAATCGGTTATTCTGGTTGTGGAAAAAGTACCCTAGCTAAGGTAATTGCTGGTCTGTATCCGCTCCAATCTGGTAATGTGAGAATTGGTGGTTACAATTTGCAGGATTTGTCTCTCGATTGTCTCAGACAGCAGGTGGTTCTTGTTCCCCAAGAAGCTCATTTCTGGAGCCGTTCGATTCTCGATAATTTTCAGTTGGGGAGTCCCGATGTCACTTTTGAACAGATTGTGAAAGCTTGCAAAATTGCCGGGGCGGATGAATTTATCAGCCAATTACCGGATAAATATCAAACTGTTTTAGGGGAGTTTGGGGCAAATATTTCTGGGGGACAAAGACAGAGATTGGCGATCGCCCGTGCCATTCTCAATAACCCGCCCGTGTTGATTTTAGACGAGTCTACCGCAGGGCTAGATCCCGCCAGCGAAGCGGAAGTCTTGGAAAATCTGTTGATGTACCGGCAGGGGAAAACCACGATTTTCATCAGTCACAGGCCCCGAGTGATCGATCGCGCAGATTGGATTATTATGTTAGAGCGTGGCAGGTTAAAACTGCAAGGATCTGCTGCAAAATTGCGATCGATTCCCGGAGATCACTTAGACTTTTTGGAACCTTAAACAAAATTGTAGTTACTTGAGAATCAATACGGTTGAATAAGATAAGACGGCGGTTAGAAACCGCGCCTACACAAACGAAGTCCGAGCTCAGAGGGACTGAAGAGAATAAGGTAATTTTAACCGCGCACTCTTCAACCCGCGGCGGCGGGTTTGGTTTGTATAGACGCGGTTTCCAACCGCCCGGTATTTTTATCTTCAACCCGCGGCGGCGGGTTTGGTTTGTATAGACGCGGTTTCTAACCGCCCGGTCTTCTTCAACCCGCGGAGGTGTTCGGCGCGAAATCGAGTCGCGGGTTTGGTTTGTATAGACGCGGTTTCTAACCGCCTGGTCTTTTTCAACCCGCGGCGGCGGGTTTGGTTTGTATAGACGCGGTTTCCAACCGCCCGGTATTTTATCTCCCCGCCCAGTCTTCTTAATTAATGTACGCGACAAACTAGAGGAATCGCCTCTTGATTTTCCAACACCAAACCGTACTCCAAACCCTCAACCACAGCCTGACAAGAAGCATCCAAAATATTAGTAGAAACCCCCACAGTAGTCCACCGCTGCTGATGGTTGCTCGATTCCACCAACACGCGAGTTTTAGCACCAGTACCCGCACCGGAATCCAGAATTCGCACCTTGTAATCTGTCAAGTAAAAATGGGCTATCGCCGGATAAAAATTCACCAAAGCTTTCCGCAAAGCCGCATCCAAAGCCGAAACCGGGCCGTTTCCTTCCGCGCATTCCAGAATATTTGTACCGTTGACTGACAATTTCACAGTGGCTAAAGCCGTACAATCTTCGCCAACTTTATCGCAGTGAACTTGAAATCCATGAATTTCAAACCACCGCTGCCGCTTTTCCAAAGCTTCCCGCATTAACAATTCAAAAGACGCCTCAGCACCCTCAAATTGATATCCCTGACTTTCCAAATCTTTCAACTTTTCCAGAATTTGGCGGCAAGCAGGATTTTTGCGATCGAGTTCAATACCAAAAGTCTTAGCCTTCGCCAAAACATTGCTCAAACCCGATTGATCCGAAATCACAATTCGTCGGATGTTGCCAATTTTTTCCGGTTCCAAGTGTTCGTAAGTTAACGGATTTTTTGCAACCGCCGATACGTGAATTCCGCCCTTGTGAGCAAAAGCGGAAAGACCGACAAAAGGAGCGTGGTCATCGGGAGCAAGATTAACAATTTCGCTGACGGAGCGACTGACTTGAGTTAATTTCGCTAATTGCTCATCTTGAATGCAATCATAACCCAACTTGAGCTGAAAATTAGGAATCAAGGAACACAAATTAGCATTACCGCAGCGTTCGCCATAACCGTTAATAGTTCCCTGTACCATCGTCACCCCTTCCCGCACACCAGCCAGAGCATTAGCAACGGCAACTCCAGAGTCGTTGTGAGTGTGAATTCCTAACTGAATTTTAGACTTTCTCCCCTCCTTAATAAGGGGGGGTTGGGGGGGGTGAATTTCCGATTCCGAAATATCCCAAGTTTCTATTATTCCTGCCACATCACGCACAACTTGACTAACTTCGTCAGGCAAAGTACCGCCGTTAGTATCGCACAACACCAGCCATTCTGCACCAGCATTCGCCGCTGCCATTAAAGTTTTAATCGCATACTCGGGATTGTGTTTGTAGCCATCAAACCAGTGTTCTGCATCATAAATAACGCGCCTTCCCTGACTCCGTAAATATTCAATAGTATCTCGAATCATCGCCAGATTTTCTTCTAGCGTTGTCTTCAAACTTTCAATTACGTGCAAATCCCACGACTTGCCAAACAGCGTTACCCAGCGAGTCCCAGCAGACAAGATAGGCTGCAACATTTCATCATTAGCTGCCGTTTTTCCCGGTCGCCTAGTCGAACAAAAAGCAACAACTTCAGCTTGAATTAATGGCTGTTCTTTGAGCTGCCAAAAAAATTGTACGTCCTTAGGATTTGCTCCCGGCCAGCCACCTTCAATAAACGGAATTCCTAAACTGTCTAACTGTCGAGCAATTCGCACTTTGTCTTCGAGAGATAAGCAGAGTCCCTCGCACTGAGCGCCGTCTCGCAGCGTGGTATCGTAGATCCAGAGCCGATTTTTCATGGGGAATTCTCAATTCTCAATTGGTAATATATCACTTATCATATTAGATGAAATTATTTGAAATAAATGCGATAATATATAGGAAAATTAACATAAATCTAATTGGGGTAATTTGCTGTGGTTAAGGTACAAGCGCAAGGAAAAACATTTGAGTGCGATCGCGGATCGAATCTCCGTGAAGTGTTGCTCAAAAACGGCATCGATCTCTACAATGGCAACGCCAAAGTCATCAACTGTCACGGATTGGGGACTTGCGGCACCTGCGCCGTCACCGTCGAGGGCGCAGTTTCTGATCCCGAGTGGCGCGAAAAAGCCAGACTTTCGATTCCTCCCCATTCTTCCGCATCAAACCGCCGTTTGTCCTGCCAGACTAAGGTTTTGGGCGATATTAAGGTGACAAAATATGACGGTTTCTGGGGCCAGGGTTCGGAAACTGTCTGGAAACCCCAAGGATAGATTTTTTGTGCAGGAAGGCTGATAGGACGATCGCCTTGCAAGATAATATGTAAGACTTGCCCAAAAATTCTAATTGTAAGGTGCGAACACCAGCACCTTACTCTGAAGAATGACCAGAGGTAAAAAAGCCAGAAAGTCCATAGAAAAGTCAATGAATTCATCTCAAGATATTCTGATTATTGGGGGCGGAATTATCGGCCTTTCGCTAGCAGTTGAACTGAAGTTGCGAGGGGCATCTGTCGCTGTTCTCACCGCCGATTCTCCACAACCGACGGCCAGGGCCGCTGCCGGAATGCTCGCGCCACAAGCCGAACGAATTCCCCCCAGTCCGATGCTAGATTTGTGCCTGCAAAGTCGCTCTCTGTATGCGTATTGGGTGGAACGGCTGGAAGAGATGACGGGGTTGAAAACAGGTTATTGGCGATCGGGAATTCTCGCACCAGTCTGTCAAAACGAGCCTCAACAACAGCAACTATTGTCAAACCTTAACTCTCAATGGTTAGACGGGGATGCGATTCGCCAGCACCAGTTTGGATTGGGTGAAGAAATTATCGGTGGTTGGTGGTATCCAGACGACGCTCAAGTGGACAACCGCGCTTTATTCCGGACGCTTCAAGCCGCAACTAAAAAATTGCAGGTTGAGATTATTCAAGATACTGCCAAGGCAATTATTCGGCAGGGAAACCGAGTTTTTGGTGTGGAAACAACGGCAGGAAAATTGCAAGCTGACCGTTATGTTTTGGCGGCAGGGCCTTGGTCTGAGAAGTTATTGGATGTTCCGATTTTTCCGAGAAAGGGGCAAATGCTGTCCGTGTGCGTACCAGAAGATAGTGCTGTTACGCAGCCGCTGCAAACAGTTTTATTCGGGACTGGCATTTATATTGTACCGCGTCAAGATGGTAGAATTATTATCGGTGCCACTAGCGAAAATGTGGATTTTACGCCGGGAAATACCCCTGCGGGAATCCAAAGTTTGCTAGCAGGAGCAATTAAGTTATATCCAGAATTACAAAATTATCCGATTCTAGAGTTTTGGTGGGGATTTCGTCCGGCTACCAAGGATGAGTTGCCGATTTTGGGTGCGAGTGCTTGGGAAAATTTGACGCTGGCGACTGGGCATTATCGCAACGGCATTTTATTAGCCCCGGTAACGGCTAAATTGTTGGCTGATTTGATGTTAGATCGACAGTTAGATCCGTTGTTGTCAGCTTTTAATTATTCCAGGTTTACCTGTTCCTGACATTCAGTTTGTAGTGAGGACTTTAGTCCTCTATCAATCCAGATAAATGAAACAGGACTAAAGTTCTTAGGAATGAGAATTAAATAACTTCCACAAGTTTGTGGGATGGGCGTCCCGCCCGTTCTTTTTGGACGGGCGGGACGCCCATCCCACAATAACAATTAAAATTGTAAGTTATTTAATTCGCGATCCTTACTACGAACTTAATTTGGGCGTAAGTCCAAATTAGTTAAGTTCCGGTTTTTTGGGTAAATTCAATTCCCTGCATTTAGCGGAAGCCAAATCATAAGCATTTTGGTAATCTTTACCGCCTAACATGACATCGCCGTAATATTCGTAGGGTTGATTTCCGTAAACCGGCAGCGGATCGTCTTCTGGATAATCTTCTTTAGATTCTTCTAGAATTGCTTTGAGTTTCTTCACGCTCAATCGCTGGGCCGGGAAGTAATGAATGTCTTGAGCGCTAAAACCGAGATGTGGAAAAGTTGGGTCAACAATACGCTCGTTGAGTTCAATCCAGCTATACTCAATGGGTTTGTAGGGCGCTCCGGGTGCAGCTAAAAATCCTTGGACGTAAATTGCGCCTTCGGTGGTTAAGGCTGCTTTAGAAGCGTTATCAAAGCAATTTTTCCGGTTGCTTTTGATCCGAGTGGCGATTTCAATAGAAAGTGTCTCATCTAACAGTTCGCTCATAATTCCTTCGAGTCGCGTGTGCGATCAGATTGTAGCAAATTAGAGGCGTAAAGGCTTCAATACAGCATTTCTGTCGATCAGACGCCGTTTGTGCCTCCAGGAGTTATAAAGTAACCTAATCCTCGATCCTAGGGACAACTGGATGCCAAATCGGGATGCTGGATATCCATTTGATCGATCGCCAAACGAAAGGTTTGTTGAGACTTTGCGATCGCAGCTTGAACAGATTGATCACCGTCGGCACGATCGCGCAAATATTGTCTACCTGCTCTCGCTGGGACTAACCGGGCTTCTGAACCTGTCGCTGCACATTTTCCTAAGTGTTGATTTTGCTTTGCTTCCAAAGTTACAATATTGAGTTTTTGGGCAGCATCTAATGCTTTTTGATACTGAATTATGGCAGCATCAAAGTCTCCAGTTTGTTCTAATCTAGCTCCCTCAATCCAAGGATCGTTGATTTCATTTTCAAAGGGGCAATCTATCGTTAATTTACAACTTTCTGCTCTAGCTACACTAGACAAAGGTATCAACAATATAGCCAAAGTTCCAATCATAACCATTAAGTGTTTCAACATACTAGACTTGTTTTAGAAGCATTTTGCCGTTTTACAATAGTAAATGCACCAGATGACAGTAGAGAATATACCAAGGAAACATCCAGGAATTAAGTGTTAATCAGAAACCCAAAATACAAAAGAGAATAGTTTTACTCCTATTTGAATCTCTGAATAATGCTCTTGCCTCCTTCTCTGGCACTCTTCTCTAATGCCTTCTTTTGTGCATCTTTAAAATCCATATTCACCCGTCTTTTTTCAATCAGTTCCGCTAACAAACTGCCGTTTTTAAGTCCGAAAATAAAGGTTTGACCGCTATGAAAAAAACGAATAGCGTAAACCTTGCCAGTTTCTGTAAACCAGTATCCCATGCCATCGCCCACTTCTATGTTGGCTTCTGAGGCTGAGACAATTCTGGTTTTACCATTTCCTTGATTCACGGTACAGATGCGATAGCGAACGGATTTTTCTGTTTTCAGCTTTTCGTTGCAGGGCTGTTTTTCGATTTTTTCAAAGTTTCTATGAAAACTCTCGCCTAGTTCCGCAGGAGAAAATATAGCAGGCTCAATTGTGGCTTCTGCGATCGCCTGTTGTTTGGTGTGCGCTGTATTAGGTGAAATAGCGATCGGTTGGGCGATCGCACTAGGTACAGTTGAGGCGATCGCTACCAGCAAAGATCCTAATGTCAGTAGGCGGAGCATTTTTAATCTTGATAAATTTACATTGACATGATATAATATTTTGATTATTTTAGGATAGTTTTCAATATTTTTATAGGTCTGTGAACGAGATTGCTCTGCAAAGCTTTAAAGCAGAATACCAAGACTTACAAGCAGCCCAAAACCACTAGAGAAGAACTATAGCCTGCTTGAGATTTCTGGATTACCGCAGTTTTTTCGTGAAAGTCGATCGCCCATACAGCCGGCAAATAACCAGTTTTCGGGAGTCGCCACAGTTTGCAAAGTGCGATCGAAAGGGTAGTTGAACCCGGAAGATAGTCATTGCGGGCGCTGGTGACAGGTTTCACAGTCTTTTCTGCAAACAAACCAGAAATGTGATAACCTCATACAAGTGCAAAAATCGGTTCCAACAAAAAATAACCGTTGGAAGAGACGGGGAAAGTCCGGCGTAAGTCCGGCGCTGTCCCGCAACTGTGATGAGATTTTACAGTCTCTTAGTCAGAAGGCCCGCCGATATTGCAAATCTGTTCTTTTTCGTCTACGAGGTATAGATGATAGTTGATTTAGCATTTTTACAATTGACGTACTATGGCGAGAAATTGGAATGAAGAACGCCATTAAAAAGTCAGACTTTGTGCTAGCTCCTTACATAAAAAGCAACAATTTTAAAGCTAGTTGCCAAATACTTAATACAGTAATTCCCTATCTATTTTTATGGTTTTTAGCATTTAAAGCTACTGCCCTTTCTGTATGGCTGCTGCCGCCGATTCTGGTCTTGATGACACTGTTTTCAGGACGGTGTTTCTCCTTGATGCACGATTGTGGGCACTATTCTTTGTTTAGTTCCAAAAAAGTCAATCGCACCGTGGGTTTTCTGCTCGGTATCATCAATGCAATTCCTCAGTATCCCTGGTCTAGGGGACACGCTTACCATCACAAAAATAATGGTAATTGGGATATGTATCGAGGCCCTTCGGCATTGACTACTACCGAAAAATTTGCGGCGCTCAGTACATTCAATCAAAAAATATATCAGGTGCTGAGACATCCGTTGATGCTGTTTCCTGGTGGTTTTTTCTACCTAATTATCAAACCAAGACTCGCGCTAATCTTGGGAATTGCTGGTTTTATCCGACATACTTTTGATTGTCTAAGTCAAGATTTGGGCATGGGTTTATCGAGAATCATTGCTTCTTATAAATCTAAACATTGGTATACGACGGCTGAGTTTTGGGATTTACTATTCAACAATATTTGTGTTGTTGGTAGCTGGCTGTATCTGGGTAACTTACTTGGGGTTGGGTTTTTCTGGAGTGTTTACTCAATTGTGATGACTTGCTCAGCGGCGATATTTATCTGTATCTTCTTTGTGCAGCATAACTTTGAGGGTTCCTACGCTCACAAAACAGAGGGCTGGGACTATCTGCTGGGCGCGATCGAAGGTAGTAGTTATCTGAAATTACCCAGAATTCTCAATTGGTTTTCGGCTGATATTGCTTATCACAATATTCATCATCTCTCTGAGCGCATCCCTAATTACAATCTTCGGGCGTGTCACAATGCTAATCTGCACCTGCTTGGTAATTCAAAAATCCTGACTATTTGGGAGATTCCTGATTGTTTCAAGTTCATTCTTTGGGATGCCGATTCTGATAGCTTGCAATCGATCGCATTATTTAGAGAAAAAGCAGAAACTCAATTAGTTAATGTAGAACACATGGCGGTTGAAACCGCTTCTATACAGACAAAACCCGCGACTCGACTTCGCTCGCCGAACACCTCCGCGGGTTGAATAACGAGCACTGAAAATTATGTTTTATGCTTCAGTCCGCGGAGGGGTTCGCTATCGCTTGTCGAAGTGCAGGCATCGTTTGACTTGACTTTCTGGCGGTTGAAACCGCTGTCTTATCTTATAATCGTTCAATTGCCAGATTTTTTTGGAATTTCAGTCTGTATTCAGCTTTGAAGAGAAGGTAAAAAATGAATTTATTTGTTGTTGTATTTGGAGTTTTGTTTGCACTGCTGGCGATCGCCCTTTTGATCTATTTAATCACAGCTCGCCCTTATCAATCATCCGACTCCGTGGCCAATTCCTACGACGAATGGACGGAAGACGGCATTTTAGAGTTTTATTGGGGCGAACACATCCATTTAGGCCATTATGGTTCCCCGCCACAACGGAAAGATTTCCTCGCCGCCAAATCGGATTTTGTGCATGAAATGGTGCGCTGGGGCGGCTTGGATCGATTACCTGCTGGTACTACAGTCTTAGATGTGGGCTGTGGAATTGGCGGTAGCAGCCGGATTCTGGCCCAGGATTATCGGTTTGCTGTCACAGGGATTACCATCAGCCCGCAGCAAGTTAAACGCGCCCAAGAATTAACTCCCCCCGATCTCGATTTACAGTTTCGGGTGGATGATGCGATGGCGCTGTCGTTTCCAGATGCGAGTTTTGATGTGGTTTGGTCGATCGAAGCTGGCCCACATATGCCAGATAAAGCCGTCTTCGCGAAAGAGTTGATGAGAGTCGTAAAGCCCGGTGGTGTGCTAGTTGTGGCCGATTGGAATCAAAGGGACGATCGCCAAATCCCGCTCAATTTCTGGGAGAAACCGGTAATGCAACAACTGCTGGATCAATGGTCGCATCCGGCTTTTTCAAGCATCGAGGGCTTTTCAGAACTTTTAGAAGCAACAGGGTTTGTGGAGGGCGCTGTAACTACCGGAGATTGGACGAATGAAACCCTTCCTTCCTGGATAGATTCTATCTGGCAAGGTATAGTTAGACCGGCCGGATTAGTGCGTTTTGGTGTATCGGGTTTCATCAAGTCTCTGCGAGAAGTACCGACTCTTTTACTAATGCGTTTAGCATTTGGTGCGGGGCTTTGTAGGTTTGGAATGTTCCGCGCCATCCGAGCAAATTCGCCCGCAGATTTAACAGCAGCAAGTTCTACTAAAACAATGACTGGTGTTTAGCGAGTGCCTGAAAAATCAAAAACTGTCCGAAGTCTTGGCAATACTTTGGACAGTTTTTGGCATTGGTCGAGTACCAGAAACCCAGACTTGCTGTATAGTGGACTATTTTTTATTTCATTTAAGTCCAGCGCTAAGTTTCAAAAAATGCGTTAAAAATGGTAGGACAAGCCAAGTAAGGCTTACAGGGCGTTAAAAAACAGTCCGGACTATTGAGAAGGTATAATGTATGCAGTCTTATAGTTAACTTTAAACAAATAGATTGCTATGACAGATAATTTTCAAAATGATGTCACTAAGGCTGTTAACTGCCAAGTAAATCTTGGTGAATCTGTTTTAGAGGCATATATGCTTCTAAGTAGTGAGAAGCGCCTGGGTGTTGAGAATATAGGAGCTACTTTGGGCTACTCAGATAGCTTTTTTTTCGAGCTAACAGAATGGGGGTCTGAAACGCTGAAAACCTTGCGCGAAATGGGTTTCTCTGGAGAAATAGTTTGGGCAAATGTTGTTAATAAAGGTCATGACCAAACAGGTTCTTTTTTGATAAAAACTCTTGGTATTCGAGATTTCGTAAAACTTATTACTTACGAAGCTACAAGTAAACGAAACTTAAAAGCTACTATTTTATTAGCTGCTTTTGCTGAAACAGGTTTAGAGCGAATTTTGGAAGATGCTTTTGCGGGAAGGTCTATAGATTTTATTCTTGAAAAAATTGTTCATTACAGCAAATGGACGTATGAGGAGCGGCAGGAGGTTTTTGCGTATAACCGCGAGGAGGTACGAGCTTTACGCATGGGATCTTCTGCCTTCAGTTGATTGCTGCGGGCCTTTCCCGATATTGTAGTGTGCGTCAGCCTCTTTAAATCTTTCGGATAACTGCAAGAATCTAGGAGGCTGACGCACCCTACGAGAATATAAATCGCGCTATTGTAGGGTGCGTCAGCATTTCTAAATCTTTGGGATAATTATCAAAATTCAGGAGGCTGACGCACCCTACAAGAATTTGAATATGAGCTAGATCATAGAAAGCTTTGGGAGAATTTGGCAAACTGAGAGTAAGGTTAAATAGGAGGTCAAATCAATGACCAATACTACTCTCAATTTGCAGACTGCACCGGGCCATGAAGTCCTAGCAGCGGCTGGTAAGAAAATGCTGAGGCCGGGGGGAAAAGTTGCTACTGAAATGTTGTTTGAATGGGCGGATTTTCAACCGGGCGAAACTGTTTTGGAGTTGGCTGCAAGTTTTGGATATAGCTCGATCGCCCTTGCTGAACGTTTTGGCGTTAAAGTAGTGGGAGTTGAGAACAATCCCGACAGTGTGGTGCGCGCCCGTGCTAACGTTGCAGCAGCGGGTTTGGGCGATCGAGTGGAAATTGTCGAAGGAGATATTTTGCACTTGGATCGGATCTCGCAACAGTTTGATTGGGTGTTGGCTGAAGCTATCCTGACGATGCAATCGCGATCGGGAAAAGCTAAAATTTTATCGGGAATTGGCGATCGGCTAAAACCAGGTGGTAAGTTTCTATCGCACGAACTTTTAGCCCGAAACCGAGAATCAGAAATCCACAAAGCTTTGTCGGAAGTGACTCGCGCTAATTCCACGCCTTTGTCTGAGTCGGGCTGGATTGCGGTTTGTCAAAACGCCGGTTTGCAGGTAGAAAAGTGTCAAACCGGGGCGATGGGACTCCTCAACTTCCGGCGAATGCTTGAGGATGAAGGGTTTGCGGGCACTGCGCGGATTTTGTGGAATGTTTTTAGTTGTGAGCAAATTCGCGATCGGATCTTAGCAATGCGTCGAGTTTTCCAGGATTACCAACAGGATTTAGGCTACATCATCATCTGTGCAACTAAACAATCTTAAACCTATTTCCCAAAATAATGTAACCTTGGGTCAGATTCAACCCTTCCATTCATCAGTCAGCCTCAATCTAAAATCCAAAATCTAAAATCTAAAATCGCATTACGGAGTCAAAATTTATGACTGCTACCATTTTACCATTACAATCTTCAGCAATCCAACTCCGAGACACAATTGAATATCCCGCCGCCGGAGTGCTGAGCAAAATTTTAGTCAAAGACAATAATTGTCAGCATACTTTACTTTGTCTGGCCGCAGGTTCGGACATTTCCGAACACACTTCTGCGCGGAATGCCACAGTTAATGTAATCGAAGGAAAAGGGATTTTGACTCTGGAAGGTAAGGACATTATCTTGGAACCGGGGGTGTTTGTATTTATGCCTGCTCGCGCTCCCCATGCTTTGAAAGCCGAAGAGAATTTGGCGTTTATTTTGACATTTTCGGAGTGAAAATAAGACCGGGTGAATGGAATTCGTGAGAATAAGACCGGGCGAATGGAATTCGTGAGAATAAGACCGGGCGAATGGAATTCGCGGCGACACAAACAAAACCCGCCTCCGCGGGTTGAAGAATGAATCCAATAATACCGGGCGAATGGAATTCGTGAGAATAATACCGGGCGAATGGAATTCGCGGCGACACGAACAAAACCCACCTCCGTGGGTTGAAGAATGACTCCAATAATACCCGGCGAATGGAATTCGTGAGAATAATACCGGGCGAATGGAATTCGCGGCGACACGAACAAAACCCACCTCCGTGGGTTGAAGAATGACTCCAATAATACCCGGCGAATGGAATTCGCCGTCTGATTTCTTTCTCTTGAGTCCGCGGAGGCGGACATTGTTTGTGTAGACGCGGTTTCAACCGCCGTCTTACGCGGACATTGTTTGTGTAGACGCGGTTTCAACCGCCGTCTTATTTTCAAGAAGGCTTTAATCTATCTCATCTCCAGAGGCGATATCCTCCAATTTTATCCAATCCAACACAGTAATTTTACCGCCTCGACTGTAGGATACAAACGGCTTAAGTTTCTTAAACAAACGCACGCATTCTTCATAGGTAATGCCAATACTGCGAGCAATTTGATAGTAGGGCAAACGTTTTTCCAAACATACACTATTATCCACAATCTTCGTGCCTTGCTCCATACCAAAATAATGAATAAATCTGGCCAGCCGGACGATCGCCCTTTCCGACACCAAACCATGCACAGTCTCGTGTAATTGCTGCAACCGCTGGTTAAAAACCGCCAAAATTCGCAAAGCAATCTCAGGATTTTGCCGAATTGCTGCTAGCAAAAATTCCCGTTCTGTGGTAAGAACTTGCACGTCAGTTTCTGCCGTCACCGTTGCCGGCGCAATTCCGTTACCGAGTAAAGCAGGTGCAGCAAAAATATCTCCCGGAAACAAAGTGCGGAGAATTGTTTCTTTGCCCGCCGCCGCTGTTTTTGCCACCCGCAACGAACCGCTCAAAAGCGTGTATAATTTTTCGGGGATGCGATCGCCCTCATACATCACAACTTCTCCCTGTCGGTAAGTCCGAATTGCTGTATGTTCTTGCAATTGCTCTAAATCAGTTCGGTTTAAGCTGGCAAATATCCCAATTTCGCCCAGTTGCTCGACGGTTGCTTTCATAGATTTAAGTTTAGGCGATCGGAGTCCATTGAGAGTATAATAACGGTGAATTCAGAATATATCCAGACCAGCAGAGCCATCTACGAAAACGCAGAACCGGAATATCAGCGATATTATTTTGATGAGATAGCTGGCGGATTTGTACTCATCCACCAACAACATAATCTTAATAATTCGGAAATCTTTGTTGCTGAAGTTTTCGCTAAAATAGGGAAGAGAGTTAGAATGCTGAGCGAACAAGCAGCACAGGGTGTGAGAACGCCAGATGCTGAGATTGACGGTCAGATTTGCGAATTTAAGGAATTAACCAAAGAGTCTAAAAATCTCAAAAATAGAGTACAAGAAGGATTTGGGAAAGCTAAAAATCAAAGTGCAAATGTAGTCATTTTTCACGTAAATATAGAAATTTACGACATTCGAGAAATAGATCAAGGCATTCGACAAGCTATATATTGGGATGTCCAGCAGTTAATACAGACAGTTATTTTGGTTTTCAACAACCAATCTGTTCAAAAAATCACTAGAGAGGAATGGGAAAATGGGGAACGTTTTTCAAGAATTTGAAGAAATTGTAAATGGCGGGATAAAAAATAATATGCCGCGCGATGCAAAATTGATTATTGTTGGAGAGATTATTTACGCAGTAACTCAGGATTTACTAACAAACAAAGAAGGTTGGCTCCTAGAAAATATGCTCGGAGGCAGAGAAGAATGGGAAGAGGGGCTAGAATATGCTATTTTTGGCGATTCTAAACTGGGACACCTCGCACCATTAAGCTCAGATAATTTACCCTTAAATATTTTAGATAAACCTTTGGTGATTGCTGGCAAAACTTTTCATTCTCGCTTGATGACGGGGACGGGAAAATATCGCAGCATTGCCGAAATGCAGCAAAGTGTCAATGCTAGCAGGTGCGAAATTGTGACTGTGGCTGTGCGCCGAGTGCAAACAAATGCTCCCGGTCATGAAGGATTGGCCCAGGCTCTGGATTGGACTAAAATTTGGATGCTGCCGAATACTGCTGGTTGTCAAACTGCGGATGAGGCGATTAGAGTGGCTCGTTTGGGCCGGGAAATGGCGAAACTTTTGGGGCAGGAAGATAATAATTTTGTCAAGTTAGAAGT
Organism: Microcoleus sp. bin38.metabat.b11b12b14.051; assembly: GCF_013299165.1. NCBI lineage: Bacteria > Bacillati > Cyanobacteriota > Cyanophyceae > Oscillatoriales > Microcoleaceae > Microcoleus > Microcoleus sp. bin38.metabat.b11b12b14.051. The sequence goes on along the minus strand of NZ_JAAFKD010000025.1, from coordinate 35,412 downwards.
GATTCCTGATGCTAAGTATTTGCTGCCAGATCCGATCGGCACTTTGGAAGCCGCAACACAATTAGTCAAAGAAGGTTTTGCCGTTTTGCCCTACATCAATGCCGATCCGCTACTGGCAAAACGCCTAGAAGAAGTCGGTTGTGCGACTGTCATGCCTTTAGGTTCCCCCATCGGTTCGGGGCAAGGGATCAATAATTCTGCCAACATTCAAATCATTATTGACACGGTAAAGATTCCTGTGGTGGTGGATGCCGGGATCGGCACTCCCAGCGAAGCAGCCCAAGCAATGGAGATGGGCGCCGATGCACTGTTAATTAATTCTGCGATCGCCAATGCCCAGAATTCTCCAGCAATGGCAAAAGCCATGGGAATGGCAGCAGAAGCCGGACGGATCGCGTACTTAGCAGGAAGAATGCCAGTCAAAGATTACGCTATCGCCTCTTCCCCCGAAACCGGCACTGTCACCTCAAAATAAATTTCCGAATATTCAACGGCACTTTGATAGCGTTTTTTGGTAAAGTGATGGCAATCAAAAATATTGAGGATTGTTGCCAATGCCTTACACCACCGAAGAAGACGGACGCTTGAACAACTTTGCCAAGGAGCCGAAGATGTACGGCGCCGAATATCCCAACAAGAACCAGCAACGGAACTACATCATCCTGGGTATTGCAGCAGCCCTGTTAGTGGCCGGTTTAGTGTATGTGGCTGCTTCAGTATAAAAACTGGGCTGACACTCTAAGCTGTTCAAAATCGAATTTTAAATACTGCTTCGACAAACCATGTTTCCCTACCAAGGTCAACATGGTTTTTGTGTTTCAATAAAAAGCAGGTAGTTGCAATAGTCCTGAAGCGTGCCTCGCAAGCTAGAAAACTAGATAAGATCGCGAGAAATTTGGTTTTTTCCTCTGTGCAGTCGGCTTCAGGGATTTGGGTGGCAATTCATCAGGCCGGAGCCTCAGTCGATTCTCCATTTTCGATTTACTTCATAAATAAATCTGGGAGATTGAACCAGATTCTCGAATTTTGGGATCGACACTCCTGAACGTCGGGGGCTTATACCGTTTTTTTGGTGTCTCGCAAACAGAAAGTTGCCAATTAAAAATCTACAATTATCGAGTCATCACCGGTGCGATTAGACTGCCGAACAGGCTGGCGTTGTGAGCTACGAGCATCGAGATTTCAACTCCTGAGTCTAAAATCTACAATCTACAATCCCAAATCTAAAATCTAAAATCTAAAATCTAAAATCGCCAGATTCTGATGTCTATTCCTTCCCAAAAAGTTTCTAGCTCTAACAAGCAAATCTATCAACGCTTGAAACAGGCGATCGACCTCAACTTACGGCGTCAAATTTTTATCGCCGCTTGCGACGACTTGTGCTTGCGGGACTGTCTGGCAGCCCGCTTGCACGCAGAATTAGCCAGCGCCGAGTCAGGTGCTGGGTCTGCGATCGACTACCCGCGATTTGTCAGTTTGGAACTAGACTTGAGCGATCCCAATCCTTGGGCCTCGATCGCCGCGTGGCTGACCCAACACCCACCGCCCCAAAATCGCGACAGTACAGGCAATGCGCCAGGATTTCAATTTTTGGGGGCAGAACACCTGACCAGGCACTCAGCAGCGGTACAGTGGTCGTTCCTGAGCTATTTGAGGGACATCGAAGCACACCTAGAACTGTGCGAATCTGCTCTGTTGCTGTGGGTGTCGCGCCCCTGGCTGAGTTCGATCGAGCAATCGGCGCCGGAATTTTGGCACTGGCGCACCGGAGTATTTGAGTTTGAAGGCGAACCGACTCCAGCAAAAGCAGATTTGGGACACTTCGAGGAGTTCGGGAACTCCCAAGACTTGGGTTCCCGGCGCGACACGGGAAACTCGCGCGACCAACTTTTAATATCTTCAGAATCCCAACAATCCCCAATTCCCGAAGCACAAGTTGCCATTGGCGATTCCCCGCCGCCAGCCCCAGATTCTGATAAATCTGTCGAACTAGCCGATTTGGTGCTAGCAGCGGCTTCCCAAGAGTTGGGATCCGAAAACGCTCCTGCATCCGAGGAGAATTTTGGGCCGCTGCAAACCCTGCAATACATCGAACTGCTGCAAGAACATCAGTGCTGTTCCGAAGCATTGGCTTTGGCTTATCACAGTTTGGGGAATTGCTACCGCGATCGAATTCTGGCCGGCGATGCTTCGCCACAAAACCTGACAATTGCCATTCGCGCGATCGAGCAAGTGATTGCGTACCTCGAACTCGACGCCAGCGAGCAGTCCCATCAACCACCAACCGAGGAATGCACGCAACTGATTGTCCAATTGACACAAAATTTAACTCTCGACGCCGAGGAGTCCCATACCCTACCCCCAATCGACGATCTGATCAACGATCTGGGTACTTTCTACTGGATGCTGTCGCGCGATCGCACAGGCGCAGTCAACGGCGCCGATCCGGTATCGTGCCTCGAACGCAGCATCGCTCTCTACCTTGAAGGTTTGAACCGCACAGATGCTAATACCGCACCCCAAAGTCGCGTTAGATTAAACAAAAATTTAGGCATCGCCTCAGCAGATTTAGCGCGCTATCGAGACAAGAGAGAGAACTTGCAGCAAGCAGTTGCAGCTTACCAACAAGCGCTGCTGGATTTACACCCCGCCAGGGAACCCCAGCAGTACGCTGCGGCTCAGAATAATTTGGCGACAGCCTACTGGAATTTAGCCCAAGACGGTGAGCCGATCGTCTATCTCAAAAACGCGATCGAAGCTTACACCCAAGCCCTCTCGTGCTACAGTCCCGAACGAGAACCCCTCAACTATGCCGGGGTGCAAAACAACCTCGGCACAGCCTGCTGGAACCTCGCCCAGCACGAACCCTCAGAAGTTTTGTTAGTCAGGGCGATTGAAGCCTACTGCGAAGCCTTGAAATACCGCACCCGAGAATTAGTACCCGCCGCCGCCGCCGCCACCTACAACAATCTCGGTACCGCTTATTGGCATTTGGCGAACCAGTTCCAGCAAAAACAGGCGCGCGCGGAATCGTTGCACCAAGCCATTGCCGCCTATGAAGCCGCCCTGGATATCGCCCAGCATCTCGATCGCACCCAACTCACCTTTGACACTCTTGCCGCTCGCAACAATCTCGGACTAGCCCACTACCAACTAGCCACAGATCCTGATTTCGCCGCCAACAAAGCCGCCCAGATCAGCCATCTAGAAGCAGCACTGCACCACCAGTTGCAAGTGTGGGCAGGTGTGGGACAACATCTCAATGACAAAGGGTTAACATATGGAGATAAACTCAACCTGCAAGCCCAGGCCAACTCCCAAGTTGATTCCCGGCAAACAGCATTGAGCTATATTGTCAAAACGATTAGAGCTTTTTATAGTGAATGTGGGCTGCCCGGCCAAAATTTAGCCTTATCCAAAGTTCCCGGAGATTTACTGCCCGAAATCTTGCGTAGGTTATAAATACGGCTATAACTATTAAAAGCTCAATTTTTTCGAGATTTGTATCCACTTTTCTATTATTATGGCTGAATATTCTTGCCTAATTCTTCAAGCAAAGTTGTGGTCATGGCCCCTGTAAAAATCCTTGTGGTTGATGACGACCCGGCAATCCGCAATTTAATTCACCGTTTTTTGAGCCAGCAAGGTTATCAAGTTGAGTCGGCCGAAGACGGTCAGACTGGTCTGGAATTATTTGAGCAACTCAATCCTGACTTAGTAGTTCTAGATGTAAATTTACCCGATACTACTGGGTATAAACTGTGTCAAGAAATGCAAAGACGGACGGGCGTGTTTGTGTTGATGCTGACCAGCCGAACCGATGAAGCTGACAAAATGAAAGGGTTTGCCGAAGGCGCTGACGACTACATTACTAAACCATTTAGCCTTGTAGAAATTGGAGCTCGCGTTGCAGCAATTCTCAAGCGCAAACGCATTGTTACTCCCGCTCAACAACAAACTCTTACCTTTGGGCAGCTACTAATAGACCCTGTGCGCCGCGAGGTAATTCTCAGCAGTCAGATAGTTGCTTTGACTGCTTTAGAATTTGACTTGCTATACTGTTTGGCCAGCAAACCCGGTCGCGTATGGAGGCGATCGGAATTGCTGCAAGAAGTCTGGGACTACGAGTATGTGGGAGCCGATCGCGTGGTGGATGTCCATATCGGTCAAATTCGCCGCAAAATTGAACCAGATACCAATCAAATTTCCATGATTCAAACCGTTCGGGGAGTGGGTTACAAATTTGAGCCAACAACCTAGCAGCACAAGATACAACACTTCCGAAGCGGGCTGACAAATATCCTTGATTCACATCCACGATATTTGTCAACCCGCCCTCGCGACGCGGCAACGGTAAGGTGCCGATCGCCCCAGCCCCACGACTTAAAACTTTGATTGCTGGTCGTGCAAATACTCGCTGACTTCAGAAGCCCGCTCAAAACCCCTCCGCACGCAATCTCCCAAAGCTACACCGCCAACGTAGTTGCTGCACAAATACAGCCCGGGCAATGATTTTAAGCCCCGATCGATCTGTTGCAGCCGATCGAAATAACCCAAATTGTACTGAGGAATTGCCCGCTTCCACACATTCACCGCTAAAACCTTCGGCTGCGCCGCCTCCGGCTTGAGCAAAATCCTAGACAAATCTCGATGCACCTCCCGAACGATTTGTTCCGAGTCCAGATTGCCAATGCCCGAATCAGTAGCCCCGCCGATATAACTCGTGAGAGTTTGCCAGCCCGCAGGCGCCCGACCTGCAAATAAACTCGATGTCCAAATCGTCCCCAGAGTGCGAATTCCCTGCCCCCTCGGGATTAAATTCCCAAAACCCACTAATTTGCCCTTGACATCCGACACCGGATATGCTAAGACAACGCAGGCAACCGTAGGATAAGTAAAAGCTTGTAAAGCGCTGCTAAGCGAGGGTTGCAGCGGCTCCAACAACTCGGCTGTAACGTAAGCCGGAGTTGTCAAAACCACAGTCCGGGCCTCAACTTCCTGCTGTCCGTCAGGCGTAGAGAAGACAGCAATATAAGTGTTGCGTGGTGTGCGATCGATCCGAGTCAGGTGCCATTTGAGTTTCAGCCGATCGCCCAATTGAGCGGCGATCGCCTCTGGCAGAGCCTTCAACCCGCCTTTAAACGAGCCCAACTCCCCCGGCTTAGTCTTGGGCACATTCGGGTCTGCAACAGTCTTGAGCGCCCCCTTACCAAGGGGTGGTTTTTTCCTAGCAGAAAGCAGCGCCCCCGCCACCAGCCCGCCACCCGCATCAGCCATCTTTGTTACCCGGCCAAAAGCCGCCGCCGCGCTAAGCTGTTGCGGATCTCCCGCATACACACCAGACACAAAGGGTTCCACCAACCGCTGCATCACTTCCGTCCCCAGATGGCGCGCGAAAAATTGAGAAACAGTTTCCTCATCGCCCTGCTGCGAAAGTTGAGCGCCCATGGCTGGCGCCACAAACCCCAAAGCCCCAAACAGCGCCCGCAGTTTCCCCGGAAAACTCAGCAACTGAGACTGAACCATCGCCCCGGGAGTCATCGGCACCGGTTGCAGCTTATTTTGCCAATAAACATAACGCGGTAATTGGCGATCGGCAAAAATCAACTTTTGTTTCAACCCCACATCCACAGCCAACTTCAGCAATTCAGGCGTCGGCGAAAAACTGTTCGGGCCCTCCTCCCAGAGAAATCCTTCCCGCGTCGCAGTCGTGATGTTCCCGCCCACGCGTCCCTGACTCTCAGCAACTAAAATCTTCAGCATTGATGCAGTAGTTGCACCTTTGTCAAGTGCGTGCGCCAAACTCAAGCCGCTAATACCCGCACCTACAATTAAGGTATCTAAAAGTTCCATATTACACATAAAAATATCGCACTCTTTATGTTACATGGGTTTGCACGGCTTGTGTTCTTGGCTGTACTGCAAAACCGCTTTGTGATTACCGAATTTGGCATCGGTACTAGGAAATTGAGAATTGGCGATCGGGAATCGGGAATCGGGAATTGGCAATTGGGAATCGGGAATTGGCGATCGGGCATTTCCCAAGCATTTTTCCCCAAGTCCCGATCGCACCCTCTCCTTTAAGACGACGGAGTTACATTGTTACTGTGCAAGTCTTGAGGAGATTGAAACAGAGTTTCCAGATAAACTCTCGCAGCTTGGCGGTAGCTGCGCGAGGCTTCCGGCGTACCGCTGTCGGCATTTTGCAACAAAAACAGTGACAGGGCCGCGCAAAATACTCGGTCTAGATCCCATTCGGGGTGGGTTTCCAGGTAAGTTTTGAGAGAATCGTGCAGCGTTTCGGGAATTTCGGCAAAAATACTGACTGTTGGGTTCATCATTTTTTAGTCTCGCTAATAAATTGAAAATAGAACCCCCCTTTCGGCCGGATACAGGTGCAGGCACAGCCGAAATCAGAGCGCTTTTTTAGGTAGGTCGCATCATTGTGCGCTATCAGGGGGTACGTCTGTCAATGTTGCGAAATATTACAAAGCCGTCCCTATCCCAAAAAGATTTACGAAATAATAGGGTTTTGAGCCTGATTTTTATTACATAAATTTATATTTCGAGGCAAGTATGAGGAGTTAGGCAGCAAGTTCACGAAATCCCCAATTCCGCAGTAAGATGCTACCTTACCGTTAAATTCTGTGGAAAACTTCGCCCAATCTGTGGAAAACCTCGAACTAGCCTGTGGAAACGCTGTGGAATGTTTAGGGAAAAGTCAGGGAAAAAATAAGAATTGCAAAGGGGAGTTATCGGTCATGGGTCATGGGTGATGGGAATCGGTATTTGGTAATGCTGATTGGTGTTTTCAGCAAATTCTGGGGTGGGAGGTGCGAGGGTGTGTGCGGTTGAAAGCAGTTTGGTTCTGCCGCAGTTGATCGCCCTTTCCGACAAAGGCCAACAGTCATTTTACTTTTTTTACCCAGAAACTTTTATTTGACTTTTGCTGATGTCTGGTTGTTAAGGGACGGCATTGAATTTTCTGACAGCTTGCCACTCCAAAAAATGATAAAATTTATCATTTTCCCGAGAACGTGCTCGAACATAACATTGATTTCCAAAAATAAGGGCAACGACCAGCAAATTTAAATTCAATGTCTGTGTATCCTTCAGATATTAATAATTTAGTCAGGGTCTGTACCGAAAAAAATTTAATGTGACCGTTGTCCCAAAGCACGGTAAAATGTTTGTCTAGTTGACCAGTAAGAGCCATAGCCAGGTTTTTTAAATAGCCGTGATAGGGGGTAGAAATAATTAGCGTACCTCCTGGTTTGAGGCATTTGTGGGCATTTTTTGCCAATTCTTTCGGATAAAGTAAGTGTTCGATTACTTCCACGGCTAAGACAACATCAAATGAGTGCAGCATATCGAGATCGGGGAGTTCATAAATATCTGCTTGGAGAAACTGACACTCGGGGAAACTTTGACGGGAGATGGCAATTCCAGGTGCAGAAGTATCCACGCCGACAACTTCGCAGCCGTGCTCTGCTATGACGTGACTGAGGCTGCCATTGCCGCAGCCGAGATCCAAAACTCGCAGTTTTGTAGGGCTGGCATCCTGAAGTGTCGCCAGCATTTCTAAAAGGGGAGATATCAAATAAGCGTGATGATATCTGGGACGGTTGTTTGTGTAATAATACGTATAATTGGTAAAGTTTTTTTTCATCGATGATTAAGGTATGGAGACTATTGCCGAGACCGCAAATTTCCGGAGAGTGGGTGCACTGTTTGGGTGAATGTTCGCCACGTTAGGGGTGTGAGAGTCGATCGGCTACTCGATCGTCTCATGGTTTGACAGGTGAATTGTTGTCACCGAATCCACCGGATGTGAAAATAAATCTTTCACAGGGTGCAAAATCTCGCATCCCCGATTCGATCGGGTTGATGTCGAAGGCATTCAGAAAAAAAAAGTCGGCTCTAGCATGAATTATCTCTCGATCGCTAGCCGGATACAGAATTGCTTTTCTCTTACCTTCGACCGCAACAGCAGCATCGATGCGATTTTACCTTCGAGCAACTGCGGTGTGTCAACGGTGAGGTTTTTTTGCAGCCGGAAAAATATTCCCCTCAGGGCGCAAGTCGGGCGCCAGTCGATCGGAGAATTGAAGATGTAAATGTGACCGAAATCACAGGCATTTGCCCGACAAATTGCTGAGCATCTTTAAGTGAAGACAGTTAGCATCGAGATTAGTACGGTGGCTTCTATAATTGTGTTTAACTGTGGTTGAGAAGCTGTGTTGTCTCGTCAGCAGAACACTCCAGACAGGTTCCCGCTGTCGATCGGTTTGGTTTATTGCACTATGGTCTCTGTTGGGTGTTGCACCTTAATTTAGATATGTCCTATGGTTAAGTTAGGTCAATCCTCCTTTCGCCGTATTTTACTGTCGCGGATTTTGTTGCTGAGCGTACCTGTTTTACTGGTGGGGGAGTATGTTACCTATCGCAAGGCACGCTCGACGCTTCTGGAAACTGCTCGTCAAAACTTGACAGAAAGTGCCGTCAGAAAAGCAGAAACTATTGAACAGTGGGCAAAATCCCTGAAGTCGAATCTGATCGGCGCTTCCCAAAACTCGATGTTGCAGTCTGTCGAGCCCAAGGATTATCAAAAGTTTATCGCGCAATTAGGGCAGCGGTTGCCAGCCCAGGTAGATTGCTTGCAATTGACTAATTTACAGACAAATCAAGTGATCGCGAGCACTTGCGGGCAGCAGCCGATTCAGTCCCTGCCTCCCAATTTTTGGCCCACCGTGCAGCAGCAGCAAACGCTGCTGGACGACAAGAGCGTTTACATCAGTCTGGCGTGGCCCGTGCAGCGGCAGGGGAAAGAAAACAACAATAAGCAAGCTTTGGATAGTGAGGATTTTCCAGAGGCGGGTAAAGAAGGCCGCGACAGCCAAGTCAGTTTGGTGTTGAGCGCTCCTGTTTACATTCGTCGGGGCAACAACCGGCAGTTGAGTTATGCTTTGAGTTTGCAGTCGGCCCTGCCGGTGCAAACCAGCGCTCCTAAGGGTTCTCTAGCGGGCTACACGGTGGCGATCGACCAAGATGGCACGATTTTGGCACACCCGAATATCAACCGCGTCGGCCGCAATATCGACGCCGAGGCAGACGCCGATCGACTAAAAAGTATTGTCAGAAGGGCGATCGCAGGCGGACAAGCTTTTCTCCACCTGTTTTCCTTTGACAAAAATGGGGTAGAGTTGCTAGCAGGATACGCAGCGATACCGAGCCCTTCAACTAAAGAGGAAAACAGCAAATGGATTATTTTAGCTGTCTCTCGTTTAGATAGCGCTCTGTCCGGTTTAGAAGAAATTCAGCAAGTTTTATTTAATTTAATTGTTGGTTTGGTTGCTGCTAGTATCATCGCCACTTTATATTTATCTCGCGACTTAGCGCGTCCTTTAGAAAAACTCAGAGACTACGCGCTCAAAGTGGATACAGAAGCGCCCGAAGCAGTGCCGCAAAATTTCCAAATTAGGGAATTCAACCAACTATCAGAAGCACTCAACAGCATGGTACAGCGCCTCAGATCCTGGGCGAGTGAATTGGAAGTAGCCACCAAGGAAGCGCAAGTAGCCAATCAGTTAAAAAATGAATTTTTGGGCAATATTTCTCATGAATTGAGAACACCACTCAACGGGATTATAGGTTTTATTCAGATTGTGCGGGACGGCTACTGCGATGACCGAGATGAAGAGATGGAGTTTTTGCAGCGGGCGCACGACTCGTCAATGCAATTGCTCAATATTATTAATGATATTTTGGACATTGCTAAAATAGAATCCGGCACCTTTTCCCTGATGTTAGAAGTAGTTGATATAACTCAGGTACTTGAAGACGCCATTGAGTTACAAGCAGCTCAAATTCAAGAAAAAGGTTTGAAATTAAGCTTGCCAGAGCCTCACGACCCAATTATTGTTCATGCCGATCCGGAAAAGCTAAAACAGGTGTTTTTGAACGTTTTGAGCAATGCCGTTAAGTTTACAGAGTCGGGCAGCATTAGTCTATCTCTGCGGCTAGAATCTAGGAATAATTCTGCTATTTTTAACGGCAGTACCCCGGAAAGTATGGGTCAGGGAGGCGAAGCCGATTGGGTGGTGGTGACAATTAAAGACACCGGAATTGGTATCGATCCCGAGCAGCAGCAGAAATTGTTTCAACCTTTTGTGATGGCTGACGGTTCTACAACTCGCAAGTTTGGCGGTAACGGTTTGGGCTTGGCTATCTCGCGCAGGATTATGGAATCTATGATCGGAAGCATTACCCTGCACAGCACGGGTGTAAATCAAGGTACTTCGGTGATGATTTCTTTGCCTGTCAATCAGCAGTCAAGTTTTTATTTTCACAGTCAGGACTTGGTAACAGAAAAGGGAAATTTCAAAAGTTATGACTGATTTTCTCAATTGTTAAATTATTCAACTTTAAAATCTCAACTGGGGATAAAAAATGAAAATTTTTAAAATTATAATATCGTGTTCTGTCGATTAACCGTAATAAGTAGGGCTTGCTGAATAAAAGTAGAAAGCCGACCAGATAAGGGGTTTAAGCTTTTGAAGCTCGAATAAGTGCAAGTTATCCGCTCAGGATCGCTCAAAACCCTTGCACCTTCGTTATTCATTTCTGGCTAAATTTGGTAATTTAGCAATAAACCTACGATTTTTCAAGCTGTGTAGCCTCATTTTTCCACTACATACACTTTTTCAGCAAGCCCTAAGTAAGGAATGAGAATTAAATAACTTCCACAAGTTTGTGGGATGGGCGTCCCGCCCGTCCTATTTGGACGGGCGGGACGCCCATCCCACGATAACAATTAAAATTGTAAGTTATTTAATTTGCGATCTATCGGGTTCGACGCCCATCCCACGATAACAATTAAAATTGTAAGTTATTTAATTTGCGATCTATCGGGTTCGTAGTGCGGACTTTAGTCCGCAGTATGTTGCGGACTTTAGTCCGCACTACGAACGGTTTTTGTGATAGTAATCGACCAAACGTGATCTTAGGGCCGATTTTCGCAATTCTTCAATTATTAAACTTGAAAATCTAAAATAATCTAAAATCTAAAATCTCAAATCTAAAATGGTATCAGTGGCTGTCCACCGAGTTCGAGAGATTTGCTCAAAGCGCTGAGAATGCCGATTAATTCGACGGAAGCAGATCCAGAAGAGGTAGGACAGGGGGTATTTGTTTGCACGCAGTTGAGGAAGCGATCGCACACTCGTCTCAGCGGTTCTACCTGTTCTAAATTTAACACTTCTCGGTACCTGATACTGCTGGGTTGCGGCACGCGCGGCGAAGCTATCCCGTAGGGAATCGCACTTTCGGCAAAATTATCCTCTTCGCCCCCCCGATTTGAACCACCGCGCTGCAAAATCAGAGGAGTTTCCGGCAACATTTCATCAAAAATCAAAGTTCCCAAACTGCCAACAACTGTTAAGCGCCGCTGTTTGTCAGGATTTAGCCAGCACAGGTGAATGAATGCTTGAAATCCGTCAGGATAAATCAGCGTTACCCAAACTAAATCTGCTAATCCTTCTTCTTGATTGATTCCTTCTTCCTGAATCCCTCTTGTTACCATGAGGGAACCCGAAGGGCCTTCTGGCTTCGGAAATACAGTACCCGTCGCCCTGACTTGAATTGGGGTTTGTTGCAGCCAAGTATTAAAAATAGCGATATCGTGAACTGCCAAGTCCCAAAGGGCATCAACATCGTGCCGTACCGGTTCAAAATGGGTGCGCTGGGCGTAACCGTAGCGCAAGTTTCCGAGTTGATGCTGCTGAATAATCCTTTGGCCGCGATCGACTGCGGGATGAAACAAATAAGTGTGATCGACGAAGAGTTGCCGCTGCTGTTTTTGGGCTAATTCGCAGAGTTCTATTGCTTCACTGAGGTTGAGGGCAAGGGGTTTTTCTACTAAGACGTGGTAGCCTTGTTTCAGGGCTGCGGTTGCGAGGGTGTAGTGTGTAGAAGCTGGAGTGGCGATCGCCACAGCATCCAGTCCTGGCAATCCTTGCACTTGTGACCAATCGGTAGCTAGAATCACCGAGGGATGCAGGTTAAACTGTTTTTGAACAGCCACCAATGAATCTCTATTCTGGTCTACCACCGCTAACAGTTGGCTGTTGGGATGTTCGAGAAAGTTGCGAATTAGGTTAACTCCCCAGCGGCCCGCACCCAATATAGCTATTCCGATTTTCATTGATAATAACTTCAAAAATCGCACACCAATCATAGCATATTTGGTAATTATTGGGTGTGTTTTAATCCTAAAAAAATGCGAATTCCAATTCCCAATCCCCAATCCCCAATTACCGATGACTAATAACTAATCACTACTGTCAACTGCCAACTGTCAACTGTCAACTGCCAACTGTCAACTGTCAACTGCCAACTGTCAACTGCCAACTGCCAACTGACAACTGTCAACTGTCAACTGTCAACTGACTAAAAGCTACCTGAGCCGCTGATTGTTCGGCCGCTTTGATCGATCGACCTTTTCCCTCTGCTACCAACTCTCCCTGAATGTGAACCTCGGCAGTAAAACGATCCTCGCCGCCCTGTACTGTCCCGGTTTCTCGCACGCTATATTTGGGTAAAGTTTTGTATTTGCCTTGAGTCAACTCTTGGAGAGCAGCTTTGTAGTTTTGGCGGGCCGGATCACTGCGAATTTCCGCCGCTAAACGTTGAAAGTGACCATCTAACCAAGGGCGAATTAATTCTAACGTCTGGGTACTCAAATAAAGGGCAGCCAGCAACGCTTCCAAAGAATCTGCCAGCCGGGGCACCGCGCCTGTTTTGTCGGCTGCGGCGCTGCTGGAAACGATTAAATAGCGATCGAACCCGTAACTGTCAGCGATTTTAGCAAGGATGCGATCGCTCACCAAGATCGATCGAATAGCCGCAAACTCTCCTACCGCACAGTCAGGATAAATCTCAAACAACAATTCTGACGCCGCCAGCCGCACCACAGCATCGCCTACAAACTCTAATTGCTCGTAATTTGCCTTAGCAGACGCGCTCGCATGAGTCAAAGCTAAATCGACAAAATGCCATTTGATCGCAGCATTTTTCGGCAGTCCCAATTTTTCAATTAATACTTCAAGTTGCTTTTGGCGACCCGGATAAATCATAGGATTTTAGATTTTAGATTTTAGATTTTATAATTGGTAATGATTAAGGAACATCATAGTTTGGAGCTTGTCTACAGTTGCATTCTTTTTTGAAACAACTATTCAGATTTATTTTAATAAAAAAACCACTCTGACCAATAAATATTCTGTTACTAAAATATTTCTGCGGGTGCTAATCAGCCAACCTTAGCGAAATTGGAGGAGAAAAAGTCGGACATAAGCCGGGTTCTGTTATCTCAACTGCAAGCAGTTTTTGACGGCAGTTATCTATCTGGGACGCCTGTTACCAGACGCCTCAAGCGGTACCAAAAAACGGAACCGGTAAAAAACCAACCATAGTCCCTCCGACCTTGCTCCCAACCGGGGTTTACCGAGCCAGCACCTCTCGATGCTGCTGGTGCGCTCTTACCGCACCTTTGCACCCTTACCCCCTAACACTTTGCGATTTTTGACGATCGATTTTTGATGCAATCTCAAATCTCTCATCTCCCATCTCTAATGGGGGGCGGTATCTTTCTGTGGCACTATCCTCACGATCGCTCGCACTGGGCGTTACCCAGCAAGTTTGGTTTTTCGGGAGCCCGGACTTTCCTCAGACTAGCTTTCGCCAATCCGCAACCGCCTGCGCCTACTTTTTCCCCAGACTTATTGTACAGGAATTAAACCATCTTCCGACTAAAATTTAAAATGGTATTACCTACATTTGCATTTTTTTGAACTGGCATCATAGACATATCAACGCCGTGTCCCGAAAAATGTCGTGTGGGGCGATCGCATTTTATGGAATTCCTGGGTTCAGTCATCCTTAAGAGTAGAAAAATTCTCAAACCAGCCGCGCCGCCAGAAGAAGTAAACTAAAGTAGAGGCGATCGCTAGCATCAGCCCCCAACAAAGCGGATAGCCAAAATACCAATTCAGTTCTGGCATATTCAACGGTGATTTCTCTGTATTAAAATTCATCCCGTATACTCCCGCCACAAAAGTTAGAGGAATAAAGATACTCGAAATCACCGTCAGTAATTTCATAATTTCATTCATCTTATTGCCTACCGAAGACAAGTAAACATCCATCAAACCCGAAGATAACTCTCGATAGGTTTCCACCATATCCATCACCTGCACCGTGTGATCGTAACAGTCGCGCAGATAAATTCGCACTTCTGGACTAATCAAATCGCTGCTATCTCGAATTAGCGTATTAATGGCATCGCGCTGCGGCCAAATGGCGCGGCGCAGCGTCAGCAATTCTCTGCGAATTTTATAGATTTTTTCCAGGGTTTTGCGGGTGGGGTGCATCACCACTTCATCCTCTAACTCTTCAATCCGCTCTCCGTATAGTTCTAATACTGGGAAGAATCCATCTATAATCGAATCTAGGAGAGTGTAGGCCAGATAATCTGCTTTGTGCTTGCGAATAGTTCCTTGTCCTTTACGAATGCGATCGCGCACCGGGCCAAAACAATCATAGTCTGGTTCTTCCTGAACAGTTAGCAGATAGTGCTTGCCCAAAATAAAACTTACTTGTTCTTTGTGGAAATTCTCTGAATTTGGCTTAATCATCACCATCCAAGCAATGATTAAAATGTGTTCTTCATAGTCTACAACTTTGGGTCGCTGGGGAACATTAACTACATCTTCCTGAGCCATCTCGTGCAAATTAAACACTTCGCCCATTTGTCGCCAAGTTTCTTTGTTTCCCAATCCTAATAAATCGACCCAAGAAACAGATTCTGTATCTAAATAGGCAGCAGCTTCTTGAGGATTTTCCAATTTTGCTTTAGAAGCTGATGCCTCGCAATAGTCAATTAATACAATCTCGGGAGGTGCGGCATCTGGTTCTAAGTCGAGAGTTCCTGGAGGCGCTCCCGGATCGTCATAAAAATAGTCAACGTAGGAATCATCATCATCTTTTATTGTTTTTGCAACTGCACTAGAAGTATTTATGCTTTTGTATGCCATGTTGATATTCTTGACGTTTAGAACATTTAATTAGATTATCATTTTTCTCGTACAACTACCAATTACCAATTACCAATTACCAATTGCCAATTACCCATTACCAATTACCCATTACCAATTACCCATTACCAATTACCAATTACCCATTACCCATTACCAATTACCCATTACCTCTGTCGAATTGGAATCTCGATCGCAAATTCAGTTCCCCCACCGGGCGCGGAAATGCAGCGCAGCGCGCCCCTGTGTCTTTCCACCACAATCTGATAGGAGATTGACAGTCCCAAACCAGTACCTTTGCCGACTGGTTTAGTAGTAAAAAATGGGTCGAATATCCGAGATTTAACAGACTCTGCCATTCCTGGACCATTATCCGAAATTGCGATCGCCACCCGATTATTCTCCAAAATCGTCGTGCGAATGCGAATCGAAGGCAATACATCGCAAGCCAAAGGTAAACTCGGAAAATTTTGCCCTTCCCCATCCGTTACACTTGCCAATTCCAACTTTCTATTTCTGACATCAGCTAAAGCATCAATAGCATTATTTAAAATATTCATAAACACTTGATTTAACTGTCCGACGTAGCACTGTACTGGTGGCAGTATTCCATATTCTTTAACTATTTCAATCTGCCGATTTCTGCCACTATTTTCTTTAAATTTGTGTTGCAGAATTAACAGAGCACTGTCAATTCCTTCGTGAATATCAACACGCTTAATATCTGATTCTTCCAGACGCGAAAAATTACGCAAAGACAGAACTATTGCGCGAATTCTGTCTGCTCCGGTTTGAATCGAATTTAGCAGGTGTGGGAAATCATCTTTCATGAATTCAATTTCTATTTGCTCGGCAAAATCCGCGATTTCAGAAACAGGTTCCGGGTAATGATCTTGATACAAACTGCATAGTTGCAGCAAATTTTTGGCATACTCGTTAGCGTGAATGATATTGCCGTAGATAAAACTGACAGGATTGTTAATTTCGTGAGCAATTCCTGCTACTAATTGCCCCAAACTCGACATTTTTTCGGCTTGAATTAGTTGGGCTTGAGTCGTGCCTAATTTTTTTAATGTTTGCTCTAGCTCGCGATTTTTATGTTTTAATTGAGATTCTGCTTGTTTGCGCTTGGTAATATTGCGGGCGATGGCGATCGCCTGACTAGAGTTAAAAGGCAGCAATCTCGCCTCATAGGTTTCTTCTCCAGACGGCATGGTTAGTGAATACTCTAGATTAACTGGAGTTCTGTTTTCAGCAACTTCAAGAAGAGCCTGCTCGAACTGGCTAGCAGCGGTTGGTGGCAATATATCGGTGATTCGTTTGCCAAGAAAATAGTCGGAGTTGACGTACAAATCGGCTGAATTTCCTGACAAGTAATCCAAAATAATGCCGTCAGCATCGAGGCGGAAATACAAATCGGGCAATGCCAGAAAAACAGATTCCAACTCCGAAGTTTTTTGGCGCAATGCTTCTTGGGCGTAGTAGCGATCGCTAATATCCAAAATTACCCCGTCTAAACAGGAAACGCTCCCATCTGCCTCGAACACGGGAGAACCTTTATCCCACACCCATTTAACCGTGCCGTCTGCTGCTAGCAAGCGGTATTCCAAGTTATAAGACTGTTTGCTTTCTATTCCTTGCCGAATTGTTGCTTCTACTTTTGCCAAATCTTCCGGGTAAATAATGCTAGCAAAAGTCCTGTCTCCCCTATCCGAAGACGAAATAAACTCCGCAGCATGGTAGCCAGCTAGTAAGTAAACGGCATCGCTAATAAAAGTTGTCGAAAAATCGCAATTCCAGCGATAAACCACTCCGGGAATATTAGCTACCAAAGAGCGATATCTGGCGGCGCTTTTGCGCAAAGCTGCTTCCGATTCATGGCGTTCTGTAATATCATGAGTGAAAGCTAGCACTGCAAATATATTGCCTTCAGCATCGCGCAGGGGAAGTTTTTGGGTGTCTAAAATATGTACTGAACCGTCAGCAACTGTTGCCGCATCGCAGGGATTGTGGATGATTTCCCCAGCAAGTACAGCAGAGTCATCGTTGCGGAATCCTCGGATATTCTTGGCGGAATTCCCAAATATGAGATCTTGTGAAAATCCTAATTCTACATCTGTTTTACCAAGAATTTCTTGGACTGTTTTGCCGATCGCTTGTGCTAAACTCTTGTTTGCCAAAATATAGCGAAAATCTTTGTTTTTGGCAAAAATCCAGTCGCTAGTTTTGTCGATTACCGTGCGCAGCAGTTGTTCGGAACTTTCGGTTTGTGCTAAAGCTACTTGCAATTCTGCTTCTAGGCACTTACTCACTGTAATGTTTTCAAATGCAACGCCGACGCTGTTGTTGGGTAAGGGAAAAGCTTTAATAGAAAAAGCGCGAGTTATTTTCCCCTCTTCGTCGCAGTCAATATCTTCAACTTCTACGGCTTTTTGGCTGCGAATTACCTCAGCAAATGCTTGGGGAATGTTTTTCGATCGCGAATTTGGGAAAATTTCGTCGATTGTCATGCCCAAAACGTCGGCCATTTCTAGCCCGGTAAACTTGGTAGCGGCGGGATTTGAGGCGATCGCCCTCAAGCTGGTATCATCGTCTATATTTTCCAAATGGTAGACGTACAAACCAATTTGCATATTTTCGACAATTTGGTCGTAGAGGCGCACGCTTTCGTCTACCTGTCTGCGTTCGGTAATATCTTCAGTAATCCCCAAAACGTACTGAGGATGCCCGGCGGCGTCAAGAATTGGCACTTTGCGGGTGTGCAGTATTCTCATACCTTTGTGGCGAGTTTGGATCGGTTCTTCGGCTATTTCTTTAACAATAGATTGGTTGTGATGAGCGGTCAATATTTCCCTATCTTGAGCGGTGAAAACATCAGCTTGTTCTTTGGAGTAAATATCATAGTCATTTTTGCCGATCGCCTCTTGAGATGTCACACCTGCGATCGTTTCCCCCGCCTTATTCCACAGCACGAATTTTAGGGAAGAAGCATCTTTAGCAAAAACTCCCACCGGCAGATTTTCTACTACCGAATTGAGGAAGCCCCTAGCTGATTTTAATTCAGCTTCTGCGCGCTTGCGTTCGATGCCTAAAGCGATGACATCGGCAACGGATGCTAAAGTTTCCTCAAAGGGTGTTGTCAGCGACTGGTGGCTGACAATTACCATGACTCCCACTAGCCTTTCTTCGACAATTAAAGGGTAGCCGGCGAAGGTAAGAATTTGGTTGGGGATGTAGCAATTTTCCTGATTGTGACTGCTGTCTATAATTGCTAATTGCGAACTGTGTACCGTGGCTTCTCCAGAGACTTTCTCCTCTAGCCCTAAATTATTTAGTTCAAATCCGCAGTCAAATAGTGGTTTTTGGTGTAGGGCGATCCAGTTAACCTTATTTTGAATGAATTTAGCTACATCGTCTGTGCGCCTGTAGATTCCCGAGGTTGCTTGCAACTGGCAAACATTGTATTGAGAGTTAAAAGTCCAAATTTCAGCAGAGGCGACATCGAGATTTTGTACCATTGCCTCGCAACAAGGAAGCAGGATATCTTGAGGGTGTTTGGTGAGGGCAATACCAACATCTGCCACCATTGCTGTGAGGCGAGAAGCTTGGGCTTTTTCGGCTTCCAACCGTTTGCGATCGGTGATATCTTCCACCAAGGAAAGTACGGTAAAAGTGTCGCCGCTGCGAATAATCGAGTTGAACCAGCGACACCAAATTATCTGTCCGCTTTTAGTTTTATTTTGATTGATTGAAGTATTGCCGTTGCCGGAGGCTAGTTCTAGTTCGATCGCACTTATAGCCTCTCTATCCTCCTGGCAAACCAAAGCTAAATCGCCGAACTGCTTACCCAGCATATCATCCGATGTCCAGCCAAAGATTTCTTCAGCGCGTTTCGACCACTGAACGATCCGAAACTCTTCATCCCAGCCTACCATTGCCAGGGGACTGTTAGCTGCATTCAACCACAGTAAATGATTCGATCGGCGCAACTGTTGAGTTTTCTGCTGCTGCCAGCGGTAGTGCCTGGTGATATCTCTCCCGACGCCCAAAACGCGCATCTGGTTGGTAGAGGCATCCACCGCTGGCGTGTAAGCCGTTTCGTAGATTTTAATCCCGCCATCTGCCGCCGTCACCTCGTGAATTGCCAGCTTTTTTTCCCCTGTGATAAATACTTGTTGGAGGCAGGAATCAATTTGCGATATGATATTTTTGAGAGAGGTCTTATTGGGATATAATTTCAATAATTCCTGATGAGTTTTGTTGAGTATTTCAGGTGGCTCCAATCCCATCCAGCTAGCAGCAACAGGATTGATGTATATGTACTTTCGCTGTCGATCGCACTCTAGGAAAGCATCAACAGAGTCAGAGAAAAAAGACTGTAACGAGTTGATAACTTCCTGCATGGGTATTTTTTGATCACTTGCAAGTTAAGCTTTAAAATTTTCCTAAAGTTAGTTTAACTCACTCAAATATTTTTGTGCACTGTACTGCTGCGGTTCCCGGTGCAATTTTCAGCGCCGTTCCCTATAATACAAAAGATTTCAGGAGATAGTATTTTTTGGAATATAACTTAATTAGAGCATCTGCTCTTTTTTTCAACAAGACGCATCGGATACAAAAGAGAGATCGGGAGAGAGGGAGAGAGGGGGAAAGACGCGGTTGTTTGGAAAAAATTTTCGTAATTGCTCAACCCCCTCAAATGACAATCTAAACGTCTGGAACCTTTACACCGTAAAGATTGTAAGTTTTTGCGAGTGATGCCAATCGAGTCCCAACTTTTAATATTCAGAAGCCCAAACCCGCATTCGATCCTTAACTCCTCTAAAAAATGGATTTTCTCTATTTTTGAAACGCTTTCTGAGCAAGCGTTTCAGATAGCAAGGGAGGGTTGAGCAATTACAATTTTTCAATAGCGTCAGGTGCACACGGCGCACCCGAAAGACGCTACAGACAGCTTTTTGCCTCAAAAGCCACCAGTCACCACGCAGTTTTTAGCTGCAAACTGATGACTGATGACTGATGACTAATGACTAATGACTACATCATACCCATGCCGCCCATGCCGCCCATGCCGCCCATGCCGCCCATGCCGCCCATGCCGCCCATGCCGCCCATGCCGCCCATGCCGCCCATTTCGCCCATGTCGCCGCCTGCTTTTTTCTTCTCGGGTTTTTCGACAATCACAGCTTCAGTTGTCAAAACCATGCCAGCAATGGAACCGGCATTTTGTAAAGCCGATCGCACAACCTTAGCTGGATCGATAATTCCAGCGGCAATCATGTCTTCGTACACGTCGGTAAGAGCGTTGTAGCCAATGTTCAATCCGCTAGCCCGCACTCGCTCGATCGCGATCGAACCTTCAACGCCGGCATTATCAGCGATTTGACGCAAAGGTGCTTCCAAAGCTTTCGCAACCAAGTCAGCGCCAATTTGCTCTTCAGCATCTAAAGTGCTTCTGATTGCATCTATTTTTGTAATCAGGTGAATCAGCGTGGTGCCGCCTCCAGCGACGATACCTTCTTCCACAGCAGCTTTAGTAGCGTTGAGAGCGTCTTCAATCCGCAGTTTGCGATCTTTGAGTTCGGTTTCGGTAGCTGCGCCTACTTTAATTACAGCAATACCGCCAGCAAGTTTGGCAATCCGTTCGGTCAATTTTTCCTTGTCGTAGTCGGAATCCGTTGCTGCTAGTTGCTTGCGGATCTGCTCGATCCGTGATAATACGTCTGCTTTGTGTTCGTCGCCAGCGACAATGATGGTGTTTTCTTTGTCGATCGTAATTTTGCGGGCGGTACCCAGCATTTCTAGTGTTGCGGTATCAATGCTGAGTCCGACTTCTTCAGAAATCAATTGACCGCCGGTCAGAACGGCGATATCTTGTAGCATAGCTTTGCGTCGCTCGCCAAAACCAGGAGATTTGGTAGCTGCGATATTCAAGACACCGCGTGCTTTGTTGATGACCAAAGTTGCCAAAGCTTCACCTTCAATATCTTCGGCGATAATGATCAGCGGTGAACCGGTGCGGGCAACTTTTTCAAGAAGCGGAATTAGTTCTTGAATCGAGTTAATTTTTTTGTCGGTAATCAGGATGCGAGCGTTTTCGTACTCAACTTCCATGCGATCGTTGTTGGTGACGAAATACGGGGAAAGATATCCGCGATCGTACTGCATCCCTTCGACGACTTCCAATTCTGTCAACAGAGATTTCGACTCTTCAACAGTAATTACGCCGTCTTTGGTGACTTTTTCCATTGCTTGAGCAATCATGGCGCCGACTTCTTCGTCGTTACCGGCGGAGACAGTGGCAACCTGAGCAATGGCAGATCCTTCGACTGGTTTCGCCAATTTGGCGATTTCTAGGACTAAATGCGCGATCGTTTTTTCAATCCCGCGGCGCAGTGCGACTGGATTTGCGCCTGCTGCGACATTTTTCAAACCTTCGCGAATGAGGGATTGAGCAATCACCGTAGCGGTTGTAGTGCCATCGCCTGCGATATCTTTAGTTTTGGAGGCGACTTCTTGAATTAAGCGAGCGCCAGCATTTTCGAGAGGATCTTCGAGTTCAATTTCCCTAGCAACGGTGATACCATCGTTAACGATTTGCGGAGCGCCGAATTTCTTTTCTAGTAAGACATTCCGGCCTTTGGGGCCCAAGGTGATGCGGACTGCATCGGCGAGTTGATTGACGCCGCGTTCCAGTGCCCGCCTAGATTTGTCGCTAAATGCAACTATTTTGGTCATATTTGTCTCCTTGCGCTTACATTAGCAAATTTAGCACTCTCTGACTCTGAGTGCTAAGTCGATCGACTTTAGATTGTAGCGTGCCCCTCAGCAGTCTGGGGGATAATGGCTGCGGACAGGGGTTTGGGCGAGGAGTGCGGGTGGCTTTTGAGACGGCACTGCGGTTTCCCGGCGGATATAATGTGATTTGTGCCATTTCGGGCGATCGGCTTTTGCTACAAATCCCAACCCAATTTTGATAGCCCGTCATCCCAAAGCACAAGTTTCATTCAAAAATTTCGTAACTACCGCCGGCAATCATCTACCTTCGGATAGAGCTTCCTTCTGGCTTCTTATTACCTTGAGTGAAGCCTTTCATGCCCCATGCCCAATGCCCAATGCCCAATGCCCCATCCCTCCGCTTCGCTTCGCCCAATGCCCCATGCCCCATGCCCCATCCCTCCGCTTCGCTTCGCCCAATGCCCAATGCCCCATGCCCCATCCCTCCGCTTCGCTTCGCCCAATGCCCCATGACAACTGACTTAACATAATGGCTCGTTATTCTCGACTGCAAAAACTGATTTCTTATATGCGCCCGCACTGGAAACCCACATTTTGGGGCGTTTTTTCGCTATTAATTGTGAATGCTGTGGGCGTTTACATTCCCCTGCTAATTCGGAATGCAGTTGATACTCTGCAAGTTGCGACTAAATTTGACCAAGTTTTAAACTACGTGATACTGATTCTGGTACTCGCCTCAATTATGTGGGTAATTCGGATGGTGTCGCGGATTCTGCTGTTTGGCGTCGGGCGTCAAGTCGAATTTGACCTCAAACAGCAAATATTTAATCATTTATTAACATTAGAACCGTCTTATTTTGCGGCAAATACGGTAGGGGATTTAATTAACCGCGCTACTTCCGATTTGGACAACATTCGCCGCTTGGTGGGTTTTGCGGTGCTGAGTTTGGCGAATACAGCCTTTGCTTATGCTTTGAGTTTGCCGGTGATGCTGGGGATTAATGTCAGGTTGACGCTACTGGCGATCGCAGTTTATCCTTTAATGCTAGTTTTGGTGCAATTATTTAGCGACAAACTTCGCATCCAGCAACTAGCAGTCCAAGAAGAACTATCTGCAATGAGCGATTTGATTCAAGAGGATATGAGCGGGATGTCCGTGATTAAAATCTATGCTCAAGAAGAAAACGAACGCCGAGCTTTTCGCGATTGTAACGCCAAATTGCTATCAGCAAATTTGACATTAGCTCAAACTAGAAACTTTATTTTTCCACTGCTGGGCGGTTTGGCAAGTATCAGTTTGTTAGTGCTGCTTTCTGCGGGTGGCGGAGCAATTGCTGATGGCATAATTAGCGTCGGGGATTTTGTGGCGCTACTGATTTATGTCGAGCGTTTGGTATTTCCGACAGCGTTGTTAGGTTTCACAATTACTGCTTACCAGCGCGGAGAAGTTAGTGTCGATCGCATCGAATCAATTTTGACTGTGGAACCGCAAATAAAGGATGCTGCGGATGCAGTTGAGCTACCAACTCCCGTCAAAGGTGAAATAGTCGCTCGCAACTTGAATTATACCTATCCCGGTGCTAACACGCGCGCGCTCAAGGATGTCAACTTTACCATAAAACCAGGGGAAACCGTGGCAATTGTCGGGGCGATCGGTTCTGGGAAATCAACCTTGGCTAATGCCCTGCCGCGCTTGCTGGATATAGATCCGGGCGAGTTGTTTGTAGACGGACAGGATATTACGGAGGTGAGGTTGAGGGAGTTGCGCGGGGCGATCGCCTACGTGCCCCAAGAAAGCTTTCTATTCGGTACTAGCATCAAGAATAACATCCGCTACGGCAATCCTTTAGCCGAAGAGCCGGAAATTGAAGCAGCCGCCAAACAAGCCCAAATCCACCCCGAAATTCTCAACTTTCCGCAGCAGTATAAAACAGTTGTGGGCGAGCGTGGCATTACCTTATCCGGCGGACAGAGGCAGCGGACAGCATTAGCTAGAGCCTTGTTAATTGATGCTCCAGTGCTAATTTTGGATGACGCTCTTTCCAGCGTTGACAATCAAACTGCTACCGATATTTTGCATAACTTAGCAACCGGAACCGATCGCAAAACCGTAATTTTCATCTCGCACCAAATGTCCGCTGCTGCTAGTGCCGATCGCATTTTTGTCATGGAGAAAGGAGAAATAGTGCAAAGTGGCAGTCATGCAGAATTGGTACGGCAAACAGGGCTATATCAGTATTTGTGGAATCAACAAAAACTAGAAGAATTGCTGCATTGAGCCGATAGATAGTGCAAAACAGGTTCGTAGTGAGGACTTCAGTCCTTCTTAACCCAGGTTCGTAGTGAGGACTTCAGTCCTTCTTAACCCAGGTTCGTAGTGAGGACTTCAGTCCTTCTTAACCCAGGTTCGTAGTGAGGACTTCAGTCCTTCCTAACCCAGGTTCGTAGTAAGGACTTCAGTCCTTCTTAATCCAGGTTCGTAGTGAGGACTTCAGTCCTTCTTAATCCAGGTTCGTAGTGAGAACTTTAGTCCTTCTTAATCCAAGAAAAAAGGACTGAAGTCCTCACTACAAACCTTAAGGAATGCAAGTCCTCCTTCATCCAAGGCGAAAAGAACTGAAGTCCTCACTACAAACCTTAAGGAATGCAAATCCTCCTTCATGAGAGGGAAAAGGACTGAAGTCCTCACTACAAACGGAAGGGTGGTTAACTTAGTTATTTATCAAAAATAGTCGTGGAAAATCAAACTTCTCATCCTTCTAGCCTCTCCAGCAGCACTGATTCACCGGGAAAACGCCCAATCAAAATCATGCCCCTAGGCGACTCAATTACCGATGGCTACTTCTTTCCAGGAGGATATCGCATCGATTTACAGCCTGCGATGGAGAGTAGAGGGTATGCTATTGAGTTTGTTGGTTCCCTAAGCAACGGCCCCGATACCTTACTCTCTCAGCATCATGAGGGACATTCTGGTTGGCGAATCGAAGAAATTTGCGATCGCATTGTGGAGTGGCTGCAAACCTTCCAACCCGATATTATTTTGCTCCTCATCGGCACGAATAATATCGGACAATGGTATCAAGTCGAAACTGCAAGCTATCGTCTCAATCAATTAGTCGATCGCATTTTTGAAACAGCACCCACTGTTCAACTCTTTCTCGCTTCAATTCCCCCGATGTCTGAACCCACCTTAAATCAGCGAGTTATACAATACAATCATAAGAGCGAGGAGTTAGTCAAGGAAAAACAACAAGAAGGCAAGCCCATCGATTTCGTCGATTTATACTCCACTCTGAGCCTTGCAGATCTCCCCGATGGCGTTCATCCCAACAACGAAGGATTTAGCAAAATTGCTTGCGCTCTTGAAGCTTGTCTGTCAGCATACCTAAATTAGCGAATTTGCGATCGTCGATTACACGCAGTCTCAAACCGTCAATATCGCCTCATAAAATGTAGGATTTGGTACTACAATAAATCATCAATAATCTGTCAAGCTATCTGCCAATACCAAAAAAAGAGTATAATATATCTATCCATTTCAACCCCAATAATACCAAATCATGCTCGCAGAAGCAAACGCCACACTTTGGCCTAGTCTAATAACCGTATCAGCTTTAATTCTCTACTTCGTTGTCACCATCAACGTCGGCAGAGCCAGATTTAAACACAAAGTTTCCCCTCCGCAGATGACAGGAAACCCAGACTTTGAGCGAGTAGTGCGAGTTCAGCAAAATACCTTAGAGCAAATGATTCTATTTTTGCCATCGCTGTGGCTATTCTCGCAATTTATCAGCCCAATTTTTGCAGCAGGTATCGGTGCAGTTTGGATAGTTGGACGCATTTTGTTTGCTTGGGGTTATTACCAAGCAGCCGAAAAACGAACCGCAGGATTTGGGATTAGCACCTTAGCTACTTTAACTCTGCTGGGTGGTTCCTTAATTGGCATCATCATGTCGCTGCTGAAGATTTCACAGCTATAATTTGTATTAGTGGGGTGCGCGGCGCGCACCTTAACCAGTCAATCTACCTTTGTCAAAATTTTTCAGGAGTCAATATGTCAGAAACTAACAAACCCGTATTTCAAATTAACCAGCAACTTTTTCAGCAACTTAGCGATTGGCAAGAAAAACTTGCACAAGAAGATGAATTAGCAAGCGAGTCAGAAGACGAGAAACCAACTGAGGTAAAAACTGCTCCCGACAGTCATGAACAGCATTCTGAAACTAATAATCCCTAGTTTGTCGCTAGCAGCATCCTTGTTTGTATTTCCGGCTGCTGTCTCAGCTCAATCGCTGTCACCGAACCAAATTGGGCAAATCAATAGCGGTTTGTTTCGCTCTAACTCTCAAGATTTCTTCCAGGAAGGAAACCGCCAACTAGAAAGAGAAATTGCAATTTTGTTGCGAAAAACTGTCGCTTCAGAAGGCAATATTTTACAGGTTGATGAAAAATTGCGCTCTCAGGTTTGCCGGGAAGATTTTAAAATATCTTCGCGACATTCTGATACAATTAGTGCTGCTGAGGTTTCTAGTTTTAATGCAAAACTCAAAGAGGTTTGCAGGCAAACTTAAAATAACAGTGAGGTCAAGATTAAAGTTTTAGGGTTAATGGATAAAGAAGTAATGACCAAATTGAAACTAGCTATGCTGAAAGCGGAAACTGTGGCTCAGTTGGCTGCGATTATTATTGATTACACTCATGAGGAAATGATGCTAGTTTTTCATGAGCTTGCATGGGAACAGCAGGCGAGAATTAAGGATATTTGGAAGAGTGTTTGATGGCTGTCGCATCTACAAATAACCCATATAGCATCAACGGTGTAATTGCCGTGCTATGTAACTGTCAGCCCTTTTCTTTCGGAAGATGTGAACTCTCCCAGTCAAGTGTCCCAGCTCAACTCTCAGATTAATGCTCACTACTGCCTTCTATGTAGCGACGCAAAACCGAGTTGATTAAAGCTTTATGTTCTCCGGTTTTATCTTGGAACCACTTCAAAATATCTGGATCGATTTGAACTAATCGCTGTGCTTGAGGTGCAGGAATTCTTAAAGTAGCGCGTTCAAAAAACTCTGCTGTCAACGGCGGAATATCAGAGTAATCAATTCCTTCATCTTCCATTTCCTCCAATGCTTCCCAATTAGTACGAGAGGTATTGCTCAAGTTTTTGGCGCTCATATCGATTTGCTCTTCGTGCTGAAATGATCCGAATCACGTCATTCTGCCGTTCTGTCCAAATAACAACCGCGATGCCGTTACCGAGGAAGCCGATACCGTACCAACGGTCTTCGCCGTAATCAAAACGATTGTCTAGCTCAATTAGCATTGGACTATCAAACATCTTAGGGACATCTACGAAATCAATTTCATGTTTGCGAATATTATCTAGATTTTTCGCTTCATTCCACTCAAACTGCATGAAAATCTGACAATGCTAATTAGGCTGTCCTTATTATAGCCCAATACGGTTGGATTAACAAGTGGAGCGGGTAGCCACTCTTCGCACTACCCTACAAAAGCCTGATTTTCCTGAGTTACAATCTATTCCTAACCCTACTTTTCAGGTAGGGATTCGAGACACAATTGACGGAAACGATCGCCTCGCTGCTCGAAGCTTTGGTATTGATCGAAGCTGGCGCAAGCTGGCGAAAGCAGTACGACTTTAGCATGATTTTGTTTTGCTAATTCTGCCGCCCTCGGAATTGCTCTTTCCATTGTTTCGACTATTTCCCAAGCGTTATAATCGGCTTGTTCTAGCCGATCGCTAAAAATGCCCGCTGCATCCCCAATTAACAGCACGATAGCAGCTTTCGCCTTAATTGTATCAATCCAGGCGCGATCGTCCCCTTCCTTGGGATCACCGCCCGCAATCAAAATCGCCGGTGCGCTGACAGCAGCTAACCCGACTTGCGCCGCATCATAATTAGTCGCTTTGCTGTCGTTGATGAAATCTATGCCTTCCCAAGTGCGGATGTGTTCGAGGCGGTGCGCCACTCCGGGGAATTTCGCGATCGCCCGGGCGATCGCACTTTGATCTATTCCCGCCAAATTAGCAGCAGCCACCGCCATCAACAAATTTTGCAAATTGTGTTCGCCCACCATCCGCAAAGACTCAGCAGGCAAAATTTTATCACCTTGAGCGATTACCCAACCATCCTCTATGTACGCTCCAAAATCCCGTTTTCCCAACAAATCTTTTTCACCTTTGACACTCGTCCAACACGCATCAGGCCAAATGTCAACTCCTTGCTGCCGCAAAAGAGGATCGTCACCGTTGATGATTTGCAATTCCGAATTTTTCAGCAAATGTGCTTTAATGTTGTAATAATTTTCTAAGGTTTTGTGGCGGCTGAGGTGATCCGGCGTCAAAGTAGTCAAAACTCCGATGCGCGGCGCTACAGACGGCGAAGATTCTATCTGATAGCTGCTGATTTCTGCGATTACCCAATCCGGGGGTTTCTCGGCTAAAGCTAATTCGCACGCAGCATAGCCAATGTTGCCGCAAGCCGGAGCATAAAGCCCTGCTTCTGCAAAAATAGCAGCAATTAAAGCAGTAGTCGTAGTTTTGCCGTTAGTACCAGTAATTGCCACCCAAGGAGATTTGAGATAGCGCCACGCGAGGGCCATTTCTCCGATTGTTTCAATTCCTAATTCTCGGGCGCGGACTAATGCTGGAATATCCCAGGGAACTCCCGGACTTACTACTACTAATTGTATGGATTTGTCAGGTTCAAAAGATTTACCTAATTCCAGGTTAATTCCTTCGCTGGCAAGTTCCTGTTGCTGTTCGAGCAAATTTGGGGTAGATGAGCGATCGCTCAGCGTTACTTCCCATCCCTCGCGTTTGAGCAGTCTGGCGGCGGCAATCCCTGATTTTCCTAATCCAATGATGTGAGCGATCGGCATAATTTGTGTGATGGAGCGAACTTCCCTGGTTTTATAAGTTAATATCTTAACCTTGCATGGGTTTTTGGCTATTGGCCATTGTGCTTAATTTTCAATAGGGCGATCGCACGGAATATTAGGGAAACGGCACTGCTGTGTCCTGAGTTGTACGGAAACGGCAGCACCATGTCCTGTTTTTTTGATGTCCCGCTTTTTTAGCTGTTCAAAGTAATGTGTTTTTCAAGTTCTCCAATCTTTTCTTCCAGCCGAATAATCTCTTTGGATAAACTGCGAAACTGATAGGCTGCTGCGACTGGAAGAAGCGCCACTAATAAAAATAAGTATCCCTCCTTCATCAGAGGGTTTCCTCTCCACACTAGATAGTATGCGAAAACAACCACTGGTGCTAGCCAAAAATAGATATTTGACTGTTGCGCTAATTTACGAATCATTCGTTTCTCATTCATTGTTACTTCACGATCCTTACAAGTTTGGCAATTGTATTTAAGTGAAAATCCCGATCGACTTTAACCTCTATTCCCAGGCATAGCCTGAGAACCAGTTAAACAAAACCTGCCGACGCGGGTTTAAGAACGTTTACGTTATTTTCTTCAGTCCGCGGAGGCGGACTTCGTTTTTGTAGGCGCGGTTTCAACCGCCGTCTTATCTTTAACCGTCATCACAGGGGATTTAAGCCCCCACCTTTAGGTGGATTGTTTTTAGGCAGGGGCTTAAATCCCGTGCCTAAAAACTTCGCTGTCAACTGTCAACCCCTCGACTTCGCTCGGGGCAAGCTGTCAACTGTCAACTGTTAACTCTATTTAACCCTTCACTATCGCCCCAAAGTCAGCCAACACCCGCGCGTGATTCCGCAGCAAACCCAATAAATTCAAGCGATTGCGCTTAATTTCCGGGTCAGAATCCATCACCAAAACGCTCTCTGGCCCGTCAAAAAAGCTGCTCACAGCCGGAGCAATCTCAGTCAAACTATCTACCAACTGCTGGTAATTCCGAGTTTGCTTCGATAGCAGCGTTTGCGGCACCAATTGCACCACTGCATCGTAAAAAGCTTGTTCAGACGACTTTTGAAATAACTCGGGTTTCACCACCGTTTTCGGTTCCAATTCTACCTTATCCAAATCACCTTGAGCCGCCAAACGAGTTGAACGATTGACTGTTTCGTAAATCAGATCCAAAGTCTTGTCATTGCGGATTTGTTGCAGGAAAAGCGCTCTTTCCCGCGCATCCAACAAATCTCTCAAAGCTCGTTCGGTATATTCTGGGTCGTTTTCTCCCAAAACTGCATTCACCAAATCGTAATCTACATTATTTTCTTCTTGCAGCAAAGTCCGAATTCTTTGTAGGAAAAATTCGGATAACTGCGATAGCAACTCCGCCGATGTTTGTGGGCGCGTTGCGGTAAATTCGGCGACAACTTCTGCGAGCAACTGGTGCAAGTTGATTGGCAACTGAGCCGCCCAAATAATGTTAGTTATAGCATTGGCTGCGCGCCGCAGAGCAAAGGGATCCGAGGAACCGCTCGGCAACATTCCCAAGCCGAAAATGCTGACTAATGTATCTAATTTGTCGGCGATTGCGACAACTTGACCTGTGATAGTTTGTGGCAAATTGTCGCCCGCACCTTTGGGCAAATAATGCTCGAAAATTGCTGTTGCTACTGCTTCGGGTTCGCCGCAGGCTAAGGCGTATTTCTGCCCCATGATTCCTTGCATTTCGGGAAGTTCGTAAACCATTTGGGTTACAAGATCGGCTTTGCAAAGCATTGCTGCTCTTTCTATGTAAGCTTGTTCTTCGAGTGTGATTTGCAGTTGCTTGGTGATCAGAGAGGCAATATTGCACAGCCGATCGACCTTTTGGCGCACTGTACCCAAATCTTCCTGGAAAGTAACCGTCTCCAACTTGGGCAAATAATCCTCTAGAGGCTTTACCAAGTCTGCTTTGTAGAAAAACTGACCGTCGGCTAATCTCGCCCGCACCACTCGCTCGTTACCGGCGGCAATAATCGCCGATTTAGCTGGATCTCCGTTGGAAATTGTAATAAAATAGGGCAGGAGTTCGGGGAATTCTGGGCTTTTCAGAATCGGGAAATAACGCTGGTTGGTGACGATAATTGTGGTGATTACTTCTGGCGGTAACATCAAAAAACTGTCGTCAAATTTGCCGACAACTGCGTTCGGCCATTCTACTAAGTCGGTGACTTCTTCTAACAAATCTTCGGTAATGTCGGCATAACCGCCTTGTTTGGTGGCGGCGGCTTCTACTTGTGCTTGAATTTGGATTTTGCGCTGCGTGCGATCGACTTCTACGCCAGCAGCCCGCAGACACTCGACATAATCCTCGGCGCTCTTAATCGAAACCCCCCCCGTTCCCCCCTTGCCAAGGGGGGGTGTAGGGGGGGTGTATAACACTCGATGTCCTTGGGAAATGCGATCGCTCTTGACGGTATCCGAACCGCTCACCAAGGTAATTGGCAGTACAGTATCATCAAACAACGCTACGATCGATCGAATCGGGCGCGGAAACTTCAAATCTCCGTCAGCCCACCGCATAAATCTTTTGCCTTCTAACTTATTAATCCACTGCGGCACAAGTTCAACTAAAATATCCGCCGTCATCCGCCCCGGAATCTGTTTGAGCACAAACACAAAATCGCCTTTATCCGTAGCGCGAACTTCCAAAGCATCAATTTCTACACCTTGTTTTTTGGCAAAACCTTCGGCTGCTTTCGTCGGTTTGCCATCTTTAAAAGCCGAACTTGCGGGCGGCCCTTTTACGTCTTCTTCTCTGTCAGATTGCTTAACTGGCAGTCCTTTAACAACAACGGCCAAACGTCTCGGAGTAGCGTATACATTAATTGAGTCATTTGTCAAAGATTGTTCTGCCAGAGTTGCAGGTACGAGTTCCTGCCACTGTTGGGTGCTGCCTGCGACAAAAGATGCGGGCAATTCTTCGGTACCGAGTTCTAATAAAAAGTTAGGCATATAGAAATTCTGAAGTGAGTGAGGTAGGAATTAGTAATGGGTAATTGGTAATTGGTAATTGGCTGGTGAGTGCGTTAGTTGACCGAAAACGTTTACTTAACAAATTTAGGTGTTTTTGTCAAGAGGCAATTAATCTGCCAGTTCGATCGTTACAAAATTTAGCGATCGGCAATCAAAAACAGCCTGGAATGGCGATCGCCATAACATTAAAGAACTATTTTACCGATGCACAGGTCTGATTAAAGCTAAAAAAAGACTCAAATGACCAGCATACCACTTAAAATCGGGGGTGAAAGATATTCTCAGCAGCACGTCAGGAACCTCAGCCTAAAGGCATGAGGCTTGTAAGAAATTCTTGCCAGCCATCCTGACGGGCCAAGCGTCTTAACTGACTACGTTTTTTGAGTCACGACACCGGGCGAATGCTCTCGCTAGTTAAGAGCTCTGTCGCTTGTGATTAAACAGTTCTAAGGTCACTGGAACGGTGTTACAAGCCGGAAAAAGCTCTCAAAACATTGGCAAAGCTAACTTTACCCCGCAAGGGAGTTTTGGAGACAACCATATCTCCACGGAGGGGCAACCATACCCCTCTTTCCCGAAAGGGAATATAAAGCCGTCCTATAAGGACGGGGTTTCTACCCATTTTTCTGATGACCTTGGCCGAAAGACTAGCACAAGATTGGAAGTCGCGACTCGAACAAGATTGCCCCGACGAGAGTTCTATCACTCGCGAGAGTGTTGTCCGTTGGCTGTTGGGAGACAAGCCAGAAAGATTTGACTCTCTCAATCCGACTCAATTTAACGTCGCCTCTGGGGCGATCGACTTTTTATATCGAATTTTACAGCAGCGGTATCTGGGAGTAGCGCCAGAAAGAGCTTACCGCAACTTGATCGGGCGCTTGGGCGGTTTGGTGGTGCTCAGGCAAAAAATCCAAGCGTGGGTTTCGCTGAGTCGCGACAGACAGCGCAGTGCGGTGGAGGTACTGCAAGAAGTGATTCAGGAAATGCTGAATTCCGATCGCTACCTCCAGCAGCAAGTCGCCTGGATTGCCGAATGCACAACAGATAAACGCTTGCGAAATGCTTTGCTGCTAGCAAGCACAGAAGAATACTGCTTGCGGCCGATTCGCAATCAGCCGCTGTTGGTGTACCGCTTCGTCAATTACCTGCGACGTTCCCAGCGGGGCGGGTTGACGCAAGTCCCGGCGGGAGATTGGGTGCGGCTGGTGTCGGAACAGGTTTTACCCGACGATACAGACGAACCGCTCAGCCTGCTAGACGAACAGGCGATGTCCGAGTATCGAGAAAATCAAGCTTGGGAAGAACGGCAAACTCAGCGGCAGATTGTCCAACAAGAATTTGAGAATTACTTGACGGCTGAAGTCGATCCGCTGGCTTCGCAGTGGCTCCAGCTTTACCTCCAAGGCCGTTCCCAAGAAGCAATTGCTGAGGCTTTGAACGTTCCCGTCAAGCAAATTTACCGCTTGCGAGAAAAAGTCAGTTACCACGCGATTCGCGTTTTTGCAGTCAAACAAGCACCGGAATTAGTCGCCAACTGGCTGGAAATTTCGCTCAAAGAACACAGTTTGGGCTTGACACCCGCCCAGTGGCAGCAATATTTAGAAGAACTCACGCCGGTGCAGCGGCAGTTGGTAGAATCTCTCAAAGCCGGGAAAAGTGTAGAGACGATCGCCTCTGAATTAAAGCTCAAAACCAATCAAGTCATCGGCGAGTGGAGCAAACTCTATCTAGCAGCTCAATCCCTCCGCAACGAATAGATTGGTAATGAGTGGCGGGCAATTGCTAATTATGAATTGGTGGTAGCATTTTTCATAATTCGCGCTACAAATCAATTTCCGAACAGCCAGATTTGCTGCGAGTTTCCCCGTAGAAAACCAGGCGATCGCCCCACGCGATCCCATCAGGTAATATTGGAATAGCGCACCTGCTACCGATATCTCACCTAAAAACGGATACGGTGTCACGTACACTCAATGAAGGTCGAGCCCAAATTTGAGACCACAAATCCAGCTCCCAGATTCATCTAGAGCAGCCAATCTAAAATCTAAAATCTAAAATCAACCGACGATCGGGGATGCTCGCCGTGAACTATCTGGAGTAAAATATTAGCAGGACGATCGAATAAATGTGAATTTTGTCACCAATCCTCCATTGGGCAGTTGTCAGTAAATCATCGGTTGTGTTGCATCTGTAAGAAAGGCGCTTTAATTACATAATTCTGTCGTTGCCAGCCACGGGAATCAATCTCGCGCGCTCCAGTGCAGTCGGTCGAGAATCTGCCCGCAACCATCTAGTTGTCAATATTTTGGTATAATTCGATACTGGAATACAGAAACGGTAAAATTCTTGGCTTCAAGATGTTTATTTGATAAAAGCTTCCGGTTTTCACACGAATGGCTCCGTCAGGGATGTTGCAGCGTTGAATTTTATAAATCAGGTTGGTGTGGCGCGATCGATCGCGCTTCCAACTAGAGAGAAGCTAATGGTACATACATCTTCAACAGACTCGGCGGCTACAATGGACTCCGATCGAATATTTCAACTCATCGATACAGTTGTCCCCTTTGAAGCCTGCCTTTACTATCAAGTTTTGCCTCTATCTCTAGAAGGCAATCTATTTAAATTGGGCATAGTCGATGTGCAAGACGACTCCGCCTTGGACTACGTGCAGCGGATTTTAGCTTACATGAATTGCTCGGTGACAACCGAGCAAATTGCGTCGGAAACTCAACGATCGATGCTCTCAGCTTACTTGCTCCACGGGAACCAAGTCACAGAACCCAGCCCCACAGCAAGGGAACCCGTCCCAACACCCAAAAATCCCGCACCAGCAACTTCCGGCTCCGAAGCACAAACCCTGCTGTCTGTGCCCGAACCCTCGATTCCGGCTCGCGATCGGTTGAAACCTGCTAGCGCTGAAGTATTGCTGACGCCGGCAGAGATTTCGGTTTTGGATGTCCAAGCCTTGCACTTGTCAAGCCCTGTCGAAGTTTTGGCAACTTTACCCGCGCCCCAACTGCTCCAAGAATTGCTCGGTAGAGTGCTGCTAGACGGTATCGGGCGCCTGTTTTTTGAGCGCCACCAGTCGATGGGCCGAATTCTTTGGAGTCAAGACGGCGTTTTGAAATCGATGCTCGAAGGTATCGCTCCCGTCCTTTTCCAAGAAGTCATCGACGAGTTGAAGCGACTGACAGATATGCCTGTTTCCCCAGTGGAACATCCCAAACAAGTCGAAGTTGAACGCATCTATGGAAAAACTCATTTGCTGTTGCGCTTGCGAGTAATGCCCGTGGGCGGCAAGGAAGAAGCCACGCTGCAAGTATTGCGGGGAGCAGCTTTGAGATTTTACCAGCAGCAGCAATTGTCTACTTTGAGTCGGGATGCGCTGCGGCTGGCTCAAGAATTGCAGCGGAAAGTGAATCAAATTCGCGATCGCACCCGGCTTTCTCCTTTACCTTGGGAAGGTTTACCAGCTTTGGAACAAGTTGTCAGAAATGTTGACGATCAACTTGAAGCTTTGATGAACGAATACAATCCCGAGGAACCCTAATTAGGGCTTGCTGAAAAAGTCAGAAAACGGCATTTACAAAGATGAGTGAATTTGCGATTACCTTGACCTGATAAATTTTGCTCATATTGTTTGGGCGAAATATAGCTTTTCCTGATTGTTAAAAGCC
>NZ_JAAFKD010000024.1 GCF_013299165.1 Microcoleus sp. bin38.metabat.b11b12b14.051 | reverse complement strand
GCAAGCTTCTCGTGGTGTGACATACCGAGTCATGGTAGCTTTTTTGATCTATTGTTAGTAGATGCTACCATGTTTTACCGGGATAGTACGACTATTGCCGGAATATTAGTTGCTTTACATCGACAGTGCGTCCCGATCCCAAACTCCCGACAGCGATCGTCGCCCCATCCCGCACAGTCAACCTTGGGGTAGCAATGCTGATGTTTCCCGCCGCGCCCGTAGGGGGAGCAAGCTGAAATAAAGTCTGATACACAGTCTCTCCAGAAGCGGTTGCTATACCGTTGGCTGAAAAATTATCTTTGGTTCCAATCAGTTTTACCGACTCCGAAGCATTGATAATGATATTTCCGCCATTACCCGCACCTAGAGTGGAAGCTCCTATTGCGGCTGTACCTTCAACAGTCAATCGCCTAGTATTAATCCTCAAGTCTCCAGAATTACCGCCCGCAACAGTCCCGGTAATTAATTGACTGCGAGCAATACGAGCAGCGGATAAGCTGTCACTTTTGCTGTTACCAGTTAGTGTCACAGAGTCGGTAGCATTGACGGTCAAGTTTCCACCCCTCCCGACAGCAGGAATCACACCATTTCTTGATGTAACTCCGCTCGTAGAACTTATCGACGTTCCCCCTTCTATGAGTAGAGAGCGTGTATTAATTTCTATATTTCCCGCGTTTCCGGTGCCGCCAATACTGTTAGTGATAATACCAGTACCAAAGGAACTATCTAATCGGTACTCTGTGAGTACCACCGAGTCAGAAGCTCTCACGGTTAAGTTTCCGCCATCACCTGCACCGACAGTTGCGCTTGACAAAACTGACCCGTTACGCACAGTTAGCTTTGCGGTATCAACTGTTAAATTGCCTCCACTACCTCGATCGATCGCGGTGGTGAACAGCCCTGATTCGCTAATTTCGACTGATTCAGAAGCTTTAATAGCCACATTTCCCCCAGCTCCTGCACCGTAACTCGGGTTGATGATTAACGCGCCTTCTCGGAGCCTTAATTGCTTGGTATCAACTGTAATATTCCCCGCCGCACCCGCGCCGACTGTCCCGACAGCTATGCCGCTTTGCAGAGTTAAAAAGCTAGAAGTTCCTGTTGCGCCGGCATCGAGGATATTGCGCCGAAAGTTATCAAATCCAATTCCTTTAATTTCTACAGCATCAGTCGCGCGGACGCTGACATTTCCTCCGGCTCCCGTCCCGCTAGTACCAGTTGAAATAAAGGCTTTGTCTAATATTCTTAACTGTGCTGCATCTACTGTAATATCGCGACCGTTGATACTTCCTAGTGTATCGGATACCAGGGAAGCCCGATCGCGCAAAATTACATTTCCTCCCCGGAGTGCGATCGCACCACCAGCAGGCCCGCTCGCTGTCACCGCCGACAAACCCGATAATTCGATGGTGCCAAAATTAGCCGCACTTGTATAGTCTAAACCCAATCCTGCCGGCGCAATTTTGAAGCTGACTGCACCCGGACTCGCCACGCTTCCTAATTGAATGTTGCCACTAAAAGCGCTGGCAAAACCATTATTAAAAATTACATCTCCCCCTACCAAGGCTAAGGTTTGACCGGGAGCAACAGCCAAACCTACTGGAAGAGTCGTACCTTCTATGTTTTGAGTAACTCTCGAACCGTTGACAATTGCGCCGGGATTGTCTCGAAATCTCAAGCCCACAGGAATATTAATCGCCAACAAAGCTACTGGATTGGGATTAGCGGCGCTGAATTCAAAACCATTATTAAACACAACGCCCGCAGCCGAGGAAGCCAGAAACGAACCGCGCAAATCTAACCGCGCATTCTGACCGAAAATAATGCCTTTGGGGTTAATCAAAAATAAGTTGGCATTGCCCAAAACGCCCAGAGTTCCTAAAATATTTGATGAGTTACCGCCCGTAACTCTGGTGAAGATGTTCGCGATACCGTTAGGGTTTTCAAAATAGGCTCCCCGCCCTTCGTTAATGTTAAATTCCCGCAAGCTGTGAAATAGGTTGATGCCGCGAGTTGCGCCGCCCGTCACGCGATCGATCGGCAAATTGTTGATATTATCGGGAACAATCCGCGAATTTTCGGCGCCCAAGCTCCCATCTGGGATGATTTGGGCGATCGCAGGAACGGGAAAAAGCAGCAGGAAGGCAAACATTAAGCAGGAATGCAAGCGACGCATAAAAAAATCCTCTAAATAACATTTAGCAGCCTTAGCTCATCCGGACTTGAGTCTTTTGATGCGGACTTGCATTCCGAACGATCGAACCTATTTTTTTGTTTGAGCGTTCGCAGTCGAGCCGCTGTGGCGCTACGAACAATCTTTAGCTACTTATTGACAATTTAAAAGCTCGGCACCCTCTGGCAATATTATTATCGACAAACATAAGATTTATTGGTGGCAATCTTTTGTCACACTAATCTTAGTTTTTTGATGTGGACGCTCACTCCTCACGGCTCCTATTTTTTGGGTTTTACCGTTTTATCTGCTAGTTTTTTGATGCGGACTTAAAGTCCGCACTACGAACCTATTTTTTGGGTGGGTTTCTAATCTAGAAGGGAAAGTAGTTAATCCGAAAGTAGATGCCTTTTTCTTGGAAGGTTCGATCGCCTGACGATCGCGCTTTGATCAAAGGAATACCGTAGTCGAGACGCACGTTCAATCGATCGCCCATTTGCCAAATTAACCCTAAACCTGCACCTAGTAATTTATCAGAGTCGGGATTTGGCTTTTCTCCTGAATGGTTCCAGCCTACTCCAAAATCGACAAATGGGGCAATTTGCAACAATCCTTTAACTTGGGGCGCTCGCCATATTGGAATTCTTACTTCCGCACTGGCGATCGCACCGCTATCAGTTAAGAGCAAGTCTTGTCTGTATCCGCGCACGCTTTGGACGCCACCGATGCCGATTTGTTCTAGCGACAGCAGCGGGCGATCGGCTAATTGAATGTCGGATCTCACTATCAGCAAGGTTTCTGGCCCTAGCAGCCTCACGTACTGCGCTTGTCCGCGCCACGCTAAAAAGCGGCTGTCTGGGCTGCTGTTATTCACGGTAGCGCCTAAAAAATCGGTACCGATGGAAAACTGCGATCGCGCTGCTATCACTTGTCTGGTATTCCGCTGCACGTATTCTTGAAAAAACCGCACCGCCGAAACCCTTGTTTCTCCGCGCTCGTTGGCTCCCGCTGATAGCGCAAATCTTTGTCCAGTCAGGAATGTGTCGCTTTCTTGCCGCGAAAGCGTCACTCCCACAGCCGCATTGCGATCGGGCTTTTCGACGATCGGCTGGCGGTAAGTTAATTCGTAGGTGCGCGATTTCCCCTCGATGTCCGCAGCATCGAAGGGTGCTTCGATCACGTTGGTGTTCGCTGTGCTCGCAGCAAACCGAATTGTGCCGTTGCGCGCGTTGACGGGAACTGTGTAGCTGCCGGTGAATTCGTTGCTGCCGTCGGTGTTAGCATAGGATAGCTCTAACCCGTCGCCCAAACCGAGCAAATTTGCTTGATTTATCCGCACGCCGCGCCGAAAACTGCCGACGCTGGGCGATCGGTTGTTGTCGAGGAAAACTTCGCCGCTGAGGCTGTCTGCTTCTTTGATCCGCACTTCTAAACGGCTGTTTTCCGGGCGGCTTCCTGCTTGCAATTCGGCGGAAACATTGGCAATTAATGGGTCGAGTTGCAGCATTTGCAAGGCTTCTAGCAGTCGATCGCGGTTGAGCGGCCGTCTGGTGGCGCGCTCCAAGCGCGATCGCACGTAATTTGTATTTAAGCGCCTGTTTCCTGCAATCTGAATTTCATCTAGCCCGCCTTCGACAATCCGAATTTTTACCGCGCCTCCTTCTCTGGGAAAGGTTTGGTTCGCGGGAATTACAGCCCCGGAATTGATGTATCCTGCTGCTACGTATTTTTGAGTAACAGCCGCTTCTGCTGCGATCAGTTCCGCAAAGGTGATATCGCGCCCCACAAATTGTTGCGTAACTTCTGCTAGTTCGCGATCGCTAAAAGCCGTGTTCCCCTCAAATTCAAAGCGCGAAACCCGAATTGTACCCGGAATACCAGGCCTCACATCGCCGGGAACTGGTATTGGGACGCTGGGTTGGAGGGGAGGCTGTGGTGGTGGTTGCGGGAGTGTTGGCGGCGGTAATTCCGGCTCTCTGGGTTGAACAGGGTTGGGCAGTTGGCCGATCGAGCGATCGTAATTCAACGGTGGCAGTGCGATCGTCTCTCTTGCTGGTACAGCGATCGCGCTGGGAGTTAATTCCGATGTCACCGGATTTGAGATTTGTTGCGAATCTCGATCGGCATCCATACTTGTTTCTAGCTTTCGCTCCGACTGAGAAAGCTCGGTTTCTGGAGTGTTGGTGCTCAATCCCCCGCTGTCTGAATTTGCCACTTCCGGCTGCAAGTCGGGAGTTGGCTCAGGTAACTGCGTTTCCCGATCGACGTTTGTCAAGTCTTGGCGGGTGTCAAGATTGGTGTCGGTGCTTCGCCAAGGGCGATCGGCTTCACCCCTGGCTGCTGCCAAATCCTCAACATTTGCAGTCAAAATTTCAACCGTGCTCGCGGATGTTTTAGCTGGCTTTCCCAACCAAACTAACCCAAATATTCCCGCAATTAAAAATAGTTTGTGCGATTGACAAGCCATAGGATATAATTTCATCTCGCATAATTGGGTAAACATAGGTTCATAAATTAAGTACCTTCAATTAAAAACCAATCTTAACCCCAAGAAAAGCTAACAGCCTCAGCCAGCAAAAGTTGGGCAACCAAAAAGTCGATCGACCTTTTGGTTAATACCGTTTCTAAAAACCTAGGTTTACTTAGGTATAAACTTCTGCGGTGTAAGTTTAAGCAAATCTTTTCTAGTGCGCGAACGCTTCCCTTCGACTAATCTCAGGGTTGACCAGAAAACTCCAGTTAGAAACGGTATAATAATCGTGTCTACGAGCTATTTTACCGGATTGCTTGGTCTTTCTATTCAGTTGGGCCCATTGACCCCATACGTGCTTGTTCGAGTTCACCTCGACATAGGCGGTTATGGAGTCTGGGAGTTTTTCACCTAATCTCATTCCTCTACGAGCAATCACTAAAGCAGCCGCTTCATCGCTAGCGAGTCCGTACATTTTGAGATATTTGAACAAGCCAATAATACTTGTAAAAGCTGGATTGACTGTAATTAATTCAATACCACGGTTGGCAAGAATAGCACTTAGTTGTTTATAGAATTCGTTATACGCCCAACAAGAAAGCATTCGGGCATACTTATGACTCGTTTCACCTAAGCGCTGCTTTTTGTCCGAAAAGTCTAATTCTTCACAGACAATAGGGCATTGATAGAGTAGAGCTAACGTCACCAACTGAAGACAAGCATTAACAATTTGAGCTTGCTGTGCACCATTGGGTAAACCCATTTGTAAGGCAATTTGACATGAGGCTTTTAAGTTGCCATCGGTATCAACATAAGCCCAACCAATTGAGCCAGGATTCAGATCAATCCCAATGCAGCCATAAGCTCGATCAAGAGATTGAGACTTGACAGGGCTTGGTGTAAAAGATACCGCGACTTTCCACTTATTATCCTTTTTGAATAGATGCCATGTCTTTGCACCGTCCTGTGGCAGTCTGTTAATATTGCGGTCAAAATTACCAATCTCGGCTGAAACACCTTTACCAAAACTCCCTTCAAGACACCTTGGGGTTCTAATCTTTAAGGTCGAACCATTCCATTGAGCAATACCATTCCCTAGTGTCTCGTCTTGAGATCCTACCAAGAAAACTTGATCGCGAGGTACGAATACTTTGATTGGTAATGCCTTTAGCGTGGTTAGTTTATTCTGAAAAAGGAAGAGCTTGCGCTTTTTATGGTGAATTTGAAAGCGTAAATTTTGCCAATTAGTTTCCTTGTACTTGAGCGAACAAGATAAAGGAAAATTACCACCTACTCTGCTGCCGGGCCAATTCTTTTTGGAGTAAAACTTGTTTGCTGCTTTTAACTTTTTTTCTGCCTTCTTCAACCAAATTTCAATCGACTTTGCTTTACCTGTTAATGTTTTGATATGCAATGAGCGATGTTCCTTCGCGCCGTCAACCTTACCTTTAGCGTAGGCGATAACGCCATTTGCGTGACGCTTGTTGATGGAGTAGGTTACTTGAATGTGGCTGTTCCATTTCGATTTATTGAATTCGGTACAAGTCAATAACTGATCAACCGTTTCAATCGCGGCCAGCCTAAAGATAGGGGCAAAGGCGGTCAAAAACATCTCCATCTGACTGAAGCCTAAAGCATTCAGTTCTGATTCTGGAGTGGGTAGTCCTTTGACGTAGGTTAGGGATGGCATTGATTCGACCTCTCAATGTGGTTATACCTGTATATCTTGCACGTACTGATTAGCCTGTCCATGCCATGCCGAGAATTCGTCCTCTAAATCATAGGTAAATCTAGGTATTTGGGCAACAGTCGGGAACCCCCCAAACTTACGCAGCCATCGGATGCCGATCAGAAAAAATATCTATAAATTCGATCGCCAACTGTATAAAAAATCGGTTGATGCGATCGCAAAACCTACGCTTTTATACTGAAGGAGCGATCGCACCCGTAGCAAGAAACCGGGTTTTGGACGTATTTACTTTGTCACAGCCCGCAGGCGAAGTAAAAAACCCGGTTTCTGAAATTTTGGCGGACAAACCATCAATTATGCCGATCGGCCAGCACTAGCAGTCCCCATTGGAGCTGCATCAGCCAAACCCACCAACTTAGCGCTTAACTCCCACATCCGCTCCCCTTTCTCATCATCGCGCGCTTGGGGAGAAACCTTCTGCACAAAAGACTTACCCTCTTTTTTCTGGCGGTTTCCCCAACTCCAATAAGCCCC
Source organism: Microcoleus sp. bin38.metabat.b11b12b14.051 (assembly GCF_013299165.1). Lineage (NCBI taxonomy): Bacteria > Bacillati > Cyanobacteriota > Cyanophyceae > Oscillatoriales > Microcoleaceae > Microcoleus > Microcoleus sp. bin38.metabat.b11b12b14.051. The sequence continues at coordinate 91,773 of NZ_JAAFKD010000024.1, read as the reverse complement.
AGATTGCTTGTATTCCGGATCTGCAACCACCATCGCCAGCCTTTCGCCCGCCAACTCCTGCGACACGTAACCGCCCGTGATATTCTTCTGAAACAGCGGGAACAGCTTCTGAAATAAAGGATAGTGATTGCGGAAAAGCGGCGTATCTGCAACGCATCCCGGGTACAGCGAAGTGAAAGTAATCCCCGTGGATTCGTGAAAGCGACGGTGCAATTCCCGCATCGTCAGCACGTTGCAAACTTTGCTATCTTTGTAAGCCTTGACAGGTTCAAACTTCTTGCCATCAGCCATCGAAATCGGGTCTTTAAAACCAGCTTCAAAGCCCTCAAACTTGCCCAAATCCGGGCGCGGCGGAATCTTCCCGCCCAACTCGTCTGGATTGTGAGTCACGGTTCCCAAAATCACCATTCTCGGATCTTGATAATAGGAAGGCTTCATATTTTCCATCATCAGATTGCACAGCAGAAAATGACCGAGGTGATTTGTAGTCATCGTCAACTCGTAACCCTCCGGGCTCCGCAGCGGTTCCTTAATCAAAGGTAGATAAATTGCTGCATTGCAAACCAAAGCATCCAGAGGCCTGCCGCTGGCCTTGAATTCGCGAGCAAAGCGGCGCACGCTTTCCAAATCGCCTAAGTCAATCTGCATAATCGAGAAACTAATTTGAGGTATCCCCAACTCTTGGGCTGCGTCTCCCGCTTTCCGCACGTCGCGACAGGCCATGACTACGTGCCATCCTTTGTCTGCAAGGGCTTTGGCGCCGTACAAGCCGACGCCGGAGGATGCGCCGGTGATGATAACTGTTGACTTGTGATTTTGTGCCATTTTCTTAAAAATACTTCGATCGCGATTGATTATTTTTTTGGCTAACTCAAAACACCCCAGCTAGCAGCTCGGATGTTTTGAGATGTCCTCAGGTTAATAGGATAGGCCCAAATGTTCTGGATCTCAACTCTCTAGATTGGCGATCGCCACCGGGCAGATTTTTCTAGCTTCAAAAAAATCGATCCTTCCCAATCCAAGTCCCCTTCAAACTCTGCGCTACGAACCCCATCAGGAAATAGCCACCGATTCCTGATAAGTAGGGAAATCAATATAACCTTCAGCCCCAAAAGAATACCACACACCAACTTCAGCAGGCGGGTTGAGCGGCCAACCGCCAGCAAAACGCTCTACCAAATCCGGATTGCTGATAAAATCGCGACCAAAAGCAATTAAATCCGCAACTTTGCTGCTCAAAGCCGTTTCGGCTTGTTCTTGAGTGTACCCGCAATTGCCAATCAGCGGCCCGGCAAACACATCGCGAAACTCTCCTATCACCATCGGCGTTCCCAATTGGTGAAAGCCAAAAGCCAGACCGTCCACCAAGTGAAGGTAAGCTAGATTGTAGCCATTTAACTGCCCCGCAAAATACAGAAAATCTTCCCGATAATCTGGAGAACCCATATCATTGTAAACACCGTTCGGAGAAAGCCTAACTCCAACTCTGTCAGCCGGGAATACTGTCAGAATTGCCTCCACAATTTCCTTAAGAAAACGGTAGCGATTTTCGACTCCACCACCATAGGCATCTGTGCGGTGGTTAGTTTTCGATTGCAGGAACGTGTCAATTAAATAGCCGTTAGCCCCGTGAATTTCTACACCGTCAAAACCACTCATTTTTGCCCGTTCTGCCGCCTGGCGATAATCTGCTACAACCAGCGGTATTTGATCTGTTTGTAAAGCGCGGGGAGTTTCGTAGGGTTGTTTGCCGGCAGGGCTATGAATTCCTTCTCCGTTGATTTTGATGGCAGACGCTGCAACTGGTAATTGATTGTTTTCCTGAAAACTGCTGTGGGAAGCCCGCCCGCAGTGCCAAAGCTGCATGAAAATTGGTGTTTCGCGGGCATGAACCGCATTTACAACTTGTTTCCAAGCTTCCCCTTGCTCGTCTGAATAAATACCGGGGGTATTCAGCCAACCGTTAGCTTGAGCGGAAATCACCGTAGCTTCTGTGAGGATCAAACCAGCGCTGGCCCGCTGAGCGTAATACTCGGCCATCAAGGCATTGGGCATCCGCGTTTCACCAGCTCTCGCCCGCGTCATCGGTGCCATGACTACTCGGTTTTTCAACGATAAATCTCCCAGCTTGAAGGGACTCAGCAGAAGTGAAGAAGTTGTTTGAGTCGTCATAATCTTGATATCTACTCAACTGAAGAATGTGGAAAATCTGAGTTCGATCGCTTCTTAATCTAACTTAAACCAAACTTGCCAACAAATCTTGGGCCAGCATATCTATAGCGGTTCTCGAAAAGATGAGGTATTCACCAATTAATTAACAATGCTCAAAAAGGCGTCGCCACCTGCAATTGCAGCCATTCTCGCAATTGCGGGTGTTCTAAGGAAAGTTCCCGTGCGTGCAAGTGCAGCCGGCTTGCACAGGCGCGACATCCGTACAGTCGATCGCCCAAAATTGGCATTCCCAAGCCTCGAACATCCGCCGCATGAACCCTCAACTGATGGGTGCGTCCCGTCAGCGGCAAAAACTCCACGCGATCGTACTTTCCCTGTTTCGCCATTACCTGAAAGCGAGTAATGCTGGGTTTGCCGCGATCGCAATCGACTTGCTGAAGCAGGGAATTTACCGGGTCTTCTTTTACCGGGAGTGCGATCGTCCCAGACTCTACATTAACAGTCCCTGAAAGCACTGCTTCATAAACTTTTTGAACCAGGCGTTTCTCAAATTGCTGCCTAATTTGACAGGCGGTTTCTTTGTCCCGCGCCAGCAGCAAAATCCCCGATGTTTGCATATCTAACCGATGCACCGCAGTCAGTTCTAACCCGTCTGGTAACAAGTTCCGCAAGCGACTCAGAACGCTATCTTGATTTTCTAAATAACGACCCGGAACTGACAGCAACCCCGAGGGTTTGTCGATCGCAATCAACCATTTGTCTTGATAAACAATCGGTAGCATTTGTGGGCGATCGGTAACGGGCAAGATGCCCGTTCCACCATAATTTTTATGAATAGTGGGGTGGGCATCTTGCCCGCCCCCAGAATGAATTGTGGGGTGGGTAACGGGCAAGATGCCCGTTCCACCAGATTGAGAATGAATAGTGGGGTGGGCATCTTGCCAGCCCCCAGAATGAATTGTGGGGTGGGCATCTTGCCCGCCCCCATGATGAATTGTGGGGTGGGCATCTTGCCAGCCCCCAGAATGAATTGTGGGGTGGGCATCTTGCCCGCCCCCATGATGAGTCTCTACCCCCGCCACAGCTTCGGAAACAGTTTGATTTTGAGCCAATCCTGACAGCAAAAAACCCATCAACGGCTGACACCGATCGCTGCAAGCGCCGTAAAATTCTCCTGGAACCTTATCACCCGATGGCGGCCCCCACCAAAACTCAGCCATTGCTAGCGGTTTGAGATTGTGTACAGCCGCGCAGTGCAGCAATTTTGGCGCGCAGCAATCGCCGGTACCCGTGGGAATAGAATTAGGTGGCATCAACGAGGAGATCGATCGCGATTCCCCCCCAAAATTTACCAAGGTGTAAGCCTCGTGCATCTGCGCCTGAAGTTGGCGGGAAAGTTCTTTTCGGTGCTGTTTTAGCACCCGCATTTGCCCGTCAGTAGCTTCAATTAATTGTTTTAGCGGCGCCAATGTTTCATCCCGATGCTGTTTCAATTGTTTGCGTTCAATTCCCTCCCAACGGCTGGCTTGATTCAGTTCTTCCAGGGCAATTAACAGTGTTTCCCCTGCGAGAGTTTGACACAGCAACTGCCGTTGTTCGTCTCGCTGCTGCTTGCAATTGCGGTGGCGCACATTCAAAACTTGCAATTGCAATTCAAACTCGCTGAGTAAGGCTGCGTGCTCTTGTCGCTGCGGGATTTGCTTGAGTGCAATCAGTTGCTGTTTCATCTGGGCCAATTGAGCCAGCGTGCGGGCTTCCTCCAATGCCACGCGCGATCGTCCCGGAATCGGTGGCACCCAGCCGTCAACAAGGCCACAACCCTTCAGCAGCCCCGAAAAAGCTTTAAGTATCCGCTGTTCTCCCCAAGGCATTTCTACCAACAAAATCCCGTACATCTTGCCTTCAACAGCGTAGGAATCGTCAGCAGCAAAGCACTTCATCAAACCGCGGGCGAGAGCCTCAGACATTCTAGTGCGGGGGAGTCTGAGGCTCTCGCCGCTCTGAGGGCAATAGCCTTGGTACCAATAACTGGGGTGCGAGCCGATCGACCCCCGAGCGCCATCTGTCAAGCAGTCCGTGAAATCTAAAAGCGCGTGCGCTATTTGCATATTAAATTGGGTTTTAAAACTGGCTTAGGACATATTGATTTTGTTCTAACTGTATTGTAAGGCAGTGTACCGATCTTGAAAAAAAAGCATAAATTTATACATATGTATTATTTAATTTAAGTAACAATACTGAAAAACCGCCGACCTGATATGATAAGTTGGTTTCAAAACAACAGCGAGTTAACAAAAGCGTAAGTTAATATATAAGACCGCCAGCTTGTTATCCCATTAAATTTTTTATATGCAAGGCGTATGCCAGACCTCTCAACTTCGGCCACAGAAAACTCGTCAAACCCCCAACCAGCTCTGCTGCCGCCGATTTTAAGAATTTTGGCAGCATTTCCAGATTACGATCGGGGCAACAGACACTACGCATCAGGAAGGTACGAAGCAGCAGTCATTTGCTACTCAAAAGCGGTGCAAATTAAGCCAGAGTGGGCCCGAGCGTGGCTGAATCTCGGCAAAGCTTACAAGCAACTGCACTCGTGGGCAGAAACCGTCACCTGCTGCGATCGCTCGATTGCGATTAATCCAGAAGAATACTGGGCTTGGATGCTGCGCGGGACGGCACTGTTAAGCTTGCAGAATCACTCAGAGGCGATCGCCACTTTCGATCGAGCAATTCAAATCAACCCAGAAAAGCACGAAGCTTGGTATCAGCGCGGCAGAGTTTTAGAAGAATTGCAAGAATGGGATGCAGCAGCAAGCTGTTACAAAAGAGCAACCCAAATACATCCGAATTTACCCGCGATGTGGTCCCGACAAGGCAGCGTGTTGTTGCAAGCAGAGCGCTACGCTGAAGCAGTGGGGGCCTACGAGCGTGCCCTCAAACTCGTCCCCAACAACTGGGAAGCTTCGCTGAACCGAGGTTTGGCTCTGATGAAGGCAGAACGCTATGCTGAAGCTGTAAATTCTTACGATCGCGCCATTCAACTGCAACCGCAAAACAGTCTGGCTTGGTTCAATCGGGGCATTGCTTCAGCAAAATTGCACAAATACGGCGAAGCAGTCACAGCTTACGATCGCGTGCTGCAACTGCAAGCCAACGACTGCGAAGCGTGGTGTTATAAAGGAATGGCCCTGAGCCACCAGTGGCGGGATGGGGCAATTGCTTGTTTCGATCGAGCAATTGAAATTAATTCATTTTATCCCGAAGCTTGGATCGGGCGCGGTCAAACACTATCAGAATCCAGAGATTATGAAGGCGCGATCGCAGCTTTCGATCGAGCAATTCAAATCAATCCAAATTTCCCCGAAGCTTGGCTGGGTAGAGGCATCGCCCTAGCAAAATTGGAACGCTACAAAGATGCGATTATCGCTTACAGCAACGCCCTACAAATTGAAGGTAATTTTCTAGAAGCTTGGAATTTACGAGGCGAAGCTCTCGAAAAATTGCAGCAATACGAAGAAGCGATCGCCTGTTTCGACAAAGTAATCTCTCTGAGTTCCGAAGCAGAAACTACCTCAAAAGTAGGATTGCAACAAGGAGCAGCCCTAGAAAAATTGCAGCGTTACGAAGAAGCAGTCGCAGCTTACAACCGCGTCATCAAAATCGTCCCAGACAACTTTGAAGCATGGTTGAAACGCGGCAACGCCCTGTCAAACTTAGAACAGCACGAACCAGCACTAGCATCCTACGATCGAGCAATTACTATCTGGCCCGACAACTATCAAGGCTGGGTAAACCGAGGTTTAGTCCTAGGTAAAATGCAGCGATATTCCGAAGCACTCATCGCTTTTGACCAAGTGATTCAACTCAAGCCCGACAACTGGGAAGCTTGGGCACAGCGCGGCGACGTTTTGCAAAAAATGCAGCGAACTCAAGACGCCATTAGCTCCTACGGAGTCGCCCTAGAAATCAAACCCGATTACTACGAAGCTCTAGTCAGTCGAGAAGAATTGAGACTCAAAGGCGCGATGTCAGGAAAGTGGTAACAGTTGACAGTTGACAGTTGACAGTTGACAGTTGACAGAAGTGCTGTCCCCCCCCCGAGCGAACGTTATTAGTCAGTAGTCAGTAGGCATCAGGAAGAAGTCATGAGTCATTAGCCATCAGAAATAAGGCAGTGCATCTGGGTTTTGTATTTGTACTGCTGTCGAGAGTTCACACTGTAAAACAAAATGCTTTTTGCAAAAACGAGATGCTCCAAGAAGAAGGAAAAAGGAAAAAAAAATAATTTATCCAGATATCACTTCTTCTCTCTTTCTCTGCGTTCTCTGCGCCCTCTGCGGTAAAAAAAATCTAATTCAATAATTTAAGAAAAAGGAAAAAAAAATAATTTATCCAGATATCACTTCTTCTCTCTTTCTCTGCGTTCTCTGCGCCCTCTGCGGTAAAAAAAATCTAATTCAATAATTTAATAATATTGCTCTATCCCGATCGCAAAAGTAATTAATTATAGGCAAACATTAATATATCCGACTTATAACAAAAATGACACCAGACAATTCCATCGCAGCTCCTAGCTTCACTTCCCAACAGCCAAACCAAAGTTCGCAACAGCAAGCAGATGAGGCAATTTTAGAATTTGAACGCTCCAATCGGCCCAGCTTTTGGCCAGCTTTAAACAAAACCCAAATCATCGCCGAAATGCGCGAGCGCATCCGCGATCCATTCCAAGTAAATCAAGGCGGACAACCCTTTTGCGGCCCCGCAGCCGTCACTTTCGCACTCTCGACGCGCCGCCCCCTCCGCTACGTCGAAATCTGCCGCCATCTTTGGGAAACCGGCAGTTTTCGCACTCAATCCATGCGATCGATTTCTCCGTCAATGACGCTGCGGCAAAGCAAAGGCAATTTACGGATGCCTCAAGTAGACTGGATGGTTTTATCAGCGCTGCGAGAATCAGAAAATTTGATATTTCCCATAGAAGCCAGCGCCCCAGATATTATCCGCAACATCAGCGGCATGACCAAATCTTGGGAAGTCGCCGGCTGGGGGCGAGAAATTTTGGGCGGGCGGGATGTAAAATCTCACTACGCTTATTTCAGCGGCGATATTCCAGCCCTGCGGGCCGCCGATGAGGCCATCAAAGCTGGGGGGTTTGCTTTTGCTTTGATTACTGCTGAAGGAATGCTGGGGAACAAACCGCCGCTGATTCCTTATCCCAGTCACTGGGTGGCGCTGTTGGGAAATATCGCAATTGAAGACGAAAGTGCCAGAAAGGGCGATCGAGCTCGCGTGAGCTTTGATGTCTATACTTGGGGTAAAAAAATGCGCGTAGACATTCCTAAAAGCTCTTTTGAGAATTATTTTTGGGTCGCTGTTGCAGGGTACTAAATTCGATGCGGCGACAGATAAAATATGGGATATTGGACATTGACTTGGAAGGTGAATCCGAGGGGAAAATCTTGATTCATGGTGCTTTTCGGATGCCCGGTCAGTCATAAAAAAAGGTGATGTGAGTTATGACTCAATACCCTTGGCTTAGCGTTTTTTTGTCTTACAGAGCGATCGTCCGCCCGAGCAATTTTCCTATATTTTTTTTTCACATTGTTTTGATTCTAGACGGTTTTAACCAGAGAATATAGAGCCATAAACGACCTCCAGCAATATTCTCAATAAAACCCAATCAACAAGCTAACAGCAACCAAAAATTTCAGCTCTCAGCTCCATCCGGCAGGAAGAAAGAAAGATGATAACTCCAAAAGTCCAAGATGTCAGTTATCACGAATACTTTTTACCGGATCTTGACCTAAGGCGCCCAAAATTGAAATTTTTGAGAGCCAATTGCTGATTGTGGTGGCTTCATGTTATAGTAGTTTTTCAAGAATTAAATTCGGTTGCGTAGTTTGTTGGTGTTTATTTACAAGCGTCTCTCCGAATCTAAGTCTCTGCACCCTAATGATTCTGGAGATTTTATGTCGATTTACGTGGGTAATCTTTCTTATGAGGTCACATCAGACGACCTCAGCGAAGTATTTGCCGAGTACGGTACTGTTAGCCGCGTCCAAGTGCCAGTCGATCGGGAAACAGGCAGGATGCGGGGATTTGCTTTTGTGGAAATGGCAAGCGAGGCAGAAGAAGCAGCAGCCATCGCAGCTCTAGATGGTGCTGAGTGGATGGGCCGTGACTTGAAAGTCAACAAAGCCAAACCTCGCGAAAACAACAACAACAAACGCTCCTCGGGCGGCGGCGGCTGGGGCGACAACAATCGCTCTTCACGACGCTATTAAGGTTTGAGACTGAAAATTTGAATTTTGGTAGTTGACAGCAAGTGCGAATGCTGCTTTTTTTTCGGGTTCTTAGTTCGACCCGCCAAATATAACTCCTAAACATCTGATTCAGTTTTGCCCCCTCCTGTGAGGGGGCTTTGTTGTTGGCTGTGTCGCGGGCTTACCGGACTGCCCAGCCAACAGCGAAACTCAGGATTTGGTATCCTGCTAACAGCTTTTTTCTTTCTTGCTTTCGGGATTTATAGACTCAACTCCTGTAAACTGTCAAACTAGAACTCACCACCAATAAAAGTTAGAATAACAGCAAAACCGATATTGCTCAAAAAATAAATAATTTTTAGTAAAAATTAGCCGACAAAACCAGCCAGACCAGCAAATTTATTGATTGTGCCTGAATAAAGATGTCCAAGGTCTACAGCACGGCCGAACTAATTAAAATCCTCGAAGAAGAGCGCCAAGCCTGTTTGTACGGACGGCGCCTGAGTTTGACTGAAACTCCTGGTACAGGCAACCCCGTGATCGATCGCTTTCTCAAATCCGAGGGCGTTCAAAAGTTCACTGCTTATCAAAATTTTAAGGCGGCCGTGCACGAATACCAGCGGGAACATCAAGTTTCTGGGATTGTCTGGCGGGAAATGGCTGTTAAAGGCAATGTTCTGCGCTACCCGGCAGTGGAGGACGAATTAATCGCTCTACCGGTTGATTTAATGACGCTGAAGACAGCTAAGATATCGATGTTGGAATTTTGGCAGCAGGTAACTGCCGGGATGGATTTGTATCTAAGTATTAACAGCGGCAAGGATTTTCGAGCGATCGCTCCTAGAGACGTAGAGGCTATAGCCCAGCGCACAGAATGGGCTAGTATCTCCAAGTGGGAAAAGTTGGATTTTATCGAAATTCTGTTGCAGTTGGGCTGGGGGAAGCCCGAGGAAGCCTATTACAAGCGGGGATGGCCGACATCCGGCAGCGAGTACATTCACGCCGTAAAACCCGGACAGCAGCCGATTTGTTAATTTGTTAATTTGTCAGTTGTCAGTTGTCAGTTGTCAGTTGTCAGTCAGTAGGGGCGGTGCCCCCGTGCCCGCCCTCAGTTGTCAGTTGTCAGTTGTCAGTTGTCACTTGTCATTGGTCAGTAGTCCTTGGGAGTGGAAAATAGCGAATGGTGAATGGAGAATCAATCTTGATACTCCCCACTGATGAATCAGGGGGATTCTTGAATGAATCCGAAAACTCTCAAAGGCGTTATCAAAGCACCTCTAGACGCTCAAAACAACTACCAATATAAAAGGTATTGCAATTGCGCTTACTTTTGAATTGTTTGCTTTCATAATCCATCACTTTTGCCAGATAGGTACGCTTCACATTCTGCCGTTACTTGTCAGTTAAACAGGCTTACTACTCTTTGAGGAGTGTGGTGGCTCACGCTCGCCGGGATTTCTCCGATACTAGAATGTTTCAACACGTAGATGGTTTTTTTACTTACAACTTAATCATAACAAATCTTTCGATCAATTGCGTAAAAAAATATTGAAGGCGGTTGAAACCGCTACCGAGTTCCTCCCCATGTCTAAAGCCAGGGGCTTCCCTCTCGTTTTTTGGTGAATTGGGAAGAGGGAAGGAACGAAGAAGACGGAGCCAGTGCAACGAAACCCAACCTTCAACTAATAATGACGTTGGAGGGGTGGACGTTGGACGTTCTATCGCTCTCTACAGCATGGCAGGACTACCGCTTCTAAAAACCTAGGTTTACCTAGGTATAAACTTTTACGGTATAAGTTTAAGCAAATCTTATCTAGTGTGCGAACACTTCCCCGCAGACCTCTTTGGGGTTGACCAGAAAACTCCAGTTAGAAACGGTATAATAATCGTGTCTGCGATTCACCATACCGGATTGCTTGGTCTTTCTATTCAGTTGGGCCCATTGACCCCATACGTGCTTGTTCGAGTTCACCTCGACATAGGCGGTTATGGAGTCTGGGAGTTTTTCACCTAATCTCATGCCTCTACGAGCAATCACTAAAGCAGCCGCTTCATCGCTAGCGAGTCCGTACATTTTGAGGTATTTGAACAAGCCAATAATACTGGTAAAAGCTGGATTGACTGTAATTAATTCAATACCACGGTTGGCAAGAATAGCACTTAGCTGTTTATAGAATTCGTTGTACGCCCAACAAGAAAGCATTCGGGCATACTTATGACTCGTTTCACCTAAGCGCTGCTTTTTGTCTGAAAAGTCTAATTCTTCACAGACAATAGGGCATTGATACATTAGAGCTAGCGTTGCCAACTGAAGGCAAGAGTCAACGATTTGAGCCTGCTGTGCGCCCTTCTGCAACCCCATTTGCAAAGGAATTTGACATGAGGCTTTTAGATTGCCATCGGTATCAACATAAGCCCAACCAATTGAGCCAGGATTCAGATCAATCCCAATGCAGCCATAAGCTCGATCAAGAGATTGAGACTTGACAGGGCTTGGTGTAAAAGATACCGCGACTTTCCACTTATTATCCTTTTTGAATAGATGCCATGTCTTTGCACCGTCCTGTGGCAGTCTGTTAATATTGCGGTCAAAATTACCAATCTCGGCTGAAACACCTTTACCAAAACTCCCTTCAAGACACCTTGGGGTTCTAATCTTTAAGGTCGAACCATTCCATTGAGCAATACCATTCCCTAGTGTCTCGTCTTGAGATCCTACCAAGAAAACTTGATCGCGAGGTACGAATACTTTGATTGGTAATGCCTTTAGCGTGGTTAGTTTATTCTGAAAAAGGAAGAGCTTGCGCTTTTTATGGTGAATTTGAAAGCGTAAATTTTGCCAATTAGTTTCCTTGTACTTGAGCGAACAAGATAAAGGAAAATTACCACCTACTCTGCTGCCGGGCCAATTCTTTTTGGAGTAAAACTTGTTTGCTGCTTTTAACTTTTTTTCTGCCTTCTTCAACCAAATTTCAATCGACTTTGCTTTACCTGTTAATGTTTTGATATGCAATGAGCGATGTTCCTTCGCGCCGTCAACCTTACCTTTAGCGTAGGCGATAACGCCATTTGCGTGACGCTTGTTGATGGAGTAGGTTACTTGAATGTGGCTGTTCCATTTCGATTTATTGAATTCGGTACAAGTCAATAACTGATGAACCGTTTCAATCGCGGCCAGCCTAAAAATAGGGGCAAAGGCGGTCAAAAACATCTCCATCTGACTGAAGCCTAAAGCATTCAGTTCTGATTCTGGAGTGGGCAATCCTTTGACGTAGGTTAGGGATGGCATTGATTTGACCCCTCAATGTGGTTATACCTGTATATCTTGCACGTACTGATTAGCCTGTCCATGCCATGCCGAGAATTCGTCCTCTAAATCATAGGTAAATCTAGGTATTTGGGCAACAGTCGGGAACCCTTCGGCTCCCCTCGGCGATAGCGGGCGGGCAAGTCGCTCGGATGGTAAAATGACAACGCGACGGCCCGACGGCTTGACAAAGTTCGCTCTCCGAGGACAGCACGGCAGGACAAATGACCTGTTTGACAAATGACCAGCCTTCGGCTACGCGATCGGCTAAAATGACAACTGACCAATGACAACTGACCAATGACAACTGACCAATGACCAATGACTAATGACTAATGACTAATGACTAATGACTAATGACTAATGACCAATGACCAATGACCAATGACCAATGACTAATGTCAACTGTCAACTGTCAACTGACTAAGCATCAAGCCAAACAACTGGTTTGGATCTGTCCAAACTTGCACCGGCTTTAAACCGCGTTGCGAAAGTTCTTTCTTGACAGTATTAAGATTAAACTTGCGGGAAATTTCGCTGCGGATAGTTTCTCCGGCGGCAAATTCAACCGTTAAATTGAGAGCGCGCAAGTTAACCGTTTGCGCTTTCTTACTTTTCAGGTGCATTTCAATTTGACATTGTTCTTGATTGTAAAAAGCCCAATGCTCGAACTGTGCCAAATCAAAATTACCCTCATACTTCCGATTTAAATGTCGCAGCATATTCAAGTTAAATGCTGCCGTCACTCCTTGAGTGTCATCGTAGGCAGGCTCTAAAATATCCTTGGATTTGTCTAGGTCAATTCCCAGCAAAAAATACTCTCCCGGCTGCAATGCACCGACAACTTGCGAGAAGAATAGATCGCATTCTTGAGGGTTGAGATTGCCGAGGGTGCTGCCGAGAAAGCAAATCATTCGGGTTGGCAAAGGTGACGGGGCAATTTTAGCTAATGCTAATTCGTAAGTGCTGACAAGTCCGTGAATTTGGAGCGATGGATAATCTGCCAAGAGTTGACAAGCGCTGCTTTCTAACATAGTAGGGCTGATGTCGATCGGCAAATAGTGCAGTGGATATTCCAATTGGCTGTAAGCATCCAGAAGAATCCGGGTTTTGGTGGAACTGCCGCTGCCGAGTTCGACGATTTCGCACTTGCCCGTCACTTGGGCGATCGCCCCCGCGCACTCTTGCAAAATCGCCGTTTCAGTGCGCGTTAAGTAGTATTCCGGCAACTGACAAATCAACTCGAACAGCTTCGAGCCGCGATCGTCGTAGAAATACTTTGGAGGCAGGGTTTTGGGGTTTTGAGTCAACCCGCTAACTGCATCGCTGCCGGCATTGATTTCTGCGGGTGTGGGTGCTGCTGCGCTCACCAGTCGCTCTAAGTGCAGCCTGTTTTCCTTGCTTGAAGCTGAGTTTGTCGTGTCGGACAGTCTTGGGGATTTCATAGAGTAAAATTAAGATGCACCAATGAGTATAGCACCTAGTCGCGTTGCCAAAAATCGCGCTCAAGCTAGATTTTTTATGCCGATCTCCGTTCTGTATTTTCTCACTAGATGGCGATCGCACCCGCCATTTAAACTTTAAAAAATATCAACATAAATTATTAAATCATTTACAAACCTTTTTTAAGTTAGTATTTGTACGTGGAAAAAATTTGGGTGTTTAACAAACAAATATCCTCTAAGATTTACTCTAAATAAAATTTATGTTTGACAATATAAATTTTACAGGTTCGTAGTGAGGACTTTAGTCCTCTAATTTTATGCGGACTAAAGTCCTCACTACGAACCTATGTGATTGTAGTTTTACTTTTATTGATCACTACTTGGCGCAGCGAAAACCAGCAAGAATTTGCCGCACGCCCGGATAGTACCAATTCCGAAAAGTCGATCGCAGTGCTTGGGGAAAAGTCGCCCAACTCCCACCTTTCAAAACCCGGTGTTGTCCATCAAAATAAACTTCCGAGTATCCCCTGTAAGGATAACTTTCAAATTCTGGATAGGCGTCAAAGGTTGAAGCAGTCCACTCCCAGACATTACCCAACATATCGCCGCAGCCCGCTGCACTCGCTCCTTTGGGAAAAGCGTCAACTGGCGAAGTATTTGCGAGATTGTTCCCGTGATTGCACAGGCTGGCATTTGGCTGTGCTTCTCCCCAAGGATAGGTGCGATATATTTGATTTGTGGCATCCCAACTCGCTGCTTTCTCCCATTCGGCTTCTGATGGTAAACGCTTGCCGGCGAAGTTGCAGTAAGCTTCGGCTTCGTACCAACAGACGCCACAAACTGGATGGTTGTTAAAAGCTGGATTTTCTGACCAGTAAAGCGGGCGATCGACTAAATGAACTTTTTGCCATTCCCAGCCCTCTGCTGACCACCAATCGCGGTTTTGATAGCCGCCGGAAGCCATAAAATCTCCGTATTGACCGCAAGTCACGGGATAGCGATCGATCGCGTATGCTGATAAATAACACAAATGGCGCGATCGCTCGTTATCCAAAGCCTCAGCAGCATCGCTTCCCATATAAAATTCCCCGCCCGGAATTTCAATCATCGAATCGGGAATCGGTAATTGGTAATTGGTAGTCGGGAATTGGTAATTGGGAATCGGTAATTGGGAATCGGTAATTAATCTTCCTTCTTCCTCCTTGCTTCTCTCCGTTAAATCCGTTACATCCGTTACCAAATCCGCTGCCGAACTTCCTTCTTCCTTCCTGTGCATTTGCAACACAAAAGCAACAGTTTCGCAGTGCTGGCTTTCGTGCTGAATAATAAACCGCCAGAGACGTTCCTGCTGGTCTATCGGCGCAACTTCCAAATAATCTAACACCTTTTTTCGCACCGCATCCAGATACAATTCAACTTCTGGTAACGCAGGCAAAAAAACTCGTTGTTTTTTCGGCAAAATATCAGCAGCAAACAGTTGGTGATACTCAGCAAAAACTGGTTTCAAGCCAGCACACCGCTGCAACAGCCACAAATCCTCAGTATAAGCAATGTGGCCTAAGTGCCAGCCAACCGGGCTGAAATCAGGATGAGCTTGACGGCAAAAAGTATTGCGATCGATGTCTGCAAATAGCTTGAAAGTGCCACTGCGACACTGCTGCAAATCGTGATAAATTGCCTGTTTACAAGATTGGATAGATTTGGATCTCACCGTCTACTCCCGTACTGATAATGCTCTGGACTGGACACTCGTGCCAATGGCCAGCAAATAAAGGCTCAGAAGCAATGATGACAGAATTCGGAAAATTTAGATCGTCCCGCAGCCAATAAAGGGAAGGAGGGGCTTTTGGGAAAGCAAAGCGAGAGGCCACGAGCTGGTGTCCGTCGCTGATAATGATATTAGCTGAAAATTCGACTTGGTGAACGTTTGCTAGCTCAGCTAAGGTTTTCAGGGAGTTTTGCAAAGCAGCTTCTAGAGTCTGATTGCCTGCTGTTAATTCATTGACAAATAAGCCGAAGATGTGCTCTGAATCTGTAGTACCGTTAATTGATTGATAAACGGTATCGCACAGCCGATCGCGAATTGGTCTGTAAAGAGTTTTCCGAAAATTTTGCACGAAGCCGTTGTGTACGAACAACAGGCGATCGTTCCCAAACGGCTGACAGTTGCTCAAATCTATGGCTTGTCCTGAAGTTGCACTGCGAACATAGCCGATCGCGCAGCCGGATTCAACGTATCGACTGATACTCGGAAGGTTAATGTCGCTCCAAATTGGCTGTACGCTTTTATAGGTAAACGGGTCAGTATCTAAGTGCGGGTGATACCAACCGATACCAAAACCATCAGCGTTTAGCAGGCCCGAAGTCATTTCGCGGGGATCGTAACTCTGCACAATTAGCGAATGTTCCGGCTTGTACAGAAGAGTATCGAGTAAAATCGGCCCGCCGAGGTAGCCAAGCAAACGGCACATAAAATTTTGTAAGCCAACAAATTAGCATTCTAAATCATTTGCCAGGAAATTGCAGATCGCCCATCTTCAACATTGAGAGTGCCGGTTTTTTGTCGGTCGCCAACAGCATCTCCGTACAAACGGTAAAGTTAAAGTATAACCCCAGCAGTACAAGGAGACTCTTGAATGTTCCTCGACGAACTCATCCCAGTGGTCAAAGAATTGATGCAGCAGCCCATCGCCTTCACAGGCGGATTTTTTTCAGGCTTGCTTCGACTCAACCTTCACGAAGAGCCAGTTAGGAGCTGGATCGACGAGCAAGCCGGTTCGACTTCCTACACTGCTCCCTCCGCCGAAGCCACCAGTGCTAAAAGCAGCGGGCCTCAGTCAATCTCGATCGACTAAGCAAAAGAACTAACTATTGCAGCTAGTACAAAGGGTTTGTCAGTGCGGCAAACCCTTTGAGTTAGATGCGATCGCCCGATTGTCAGCCAGAATTCACTAGAGAGTAAAATTTACCGGTTATTATGTATAGCACAACAAGTTCAGTTCGATCGACATGACTATCTATATTGGAAATTTGTCCTACCGCGCCACCGAAGAAGACCTGAAATCAGTATTTGCAGAGTACGGCACAGTCAAGCGAGTTGTCTTGCCTACCGACAGGGAAACCGGTCGGATGCGCGGTTTTGCATTTGTTGAGATGATGGAAGATGCCCAAGAAGACGCTGCAATTACCGAATTAGACGGTGCAGAGTGGATGGGGCGCCCGTTGCGAGTCAACAAAGCTAAACCGAAAGAAGAAGGAAATCGAGGCGCAGGTATCAACAGGAATAGCGGATATTAGTCCGCAATGTGGCGGTTGACATTTTGTCGGAACCAACCTGATAGCAAGGGCGCCAGTAGCCCGCATTGCTAGCAGCAGTTGATTGTGCATCCGAAAATGTCAAATCCGCTGCACAAAAACATCGACCTGTTACCAGAAAGCATTGGTTTAAAGCCGGAACCCTTGTAAGCGATAAAATAAAATTAGACTGTTCATTATTCCAATCTTCTTGGTTCCAAGTAGAGGTCGCCCTCACCTCTCAACAGTCAACTGTCAACCGTCAACCCAAAGGAGCCTGCGGTATGGTTTTAGTAAAAGAATTGGATGCCAAGGAATGGGTGAAAACCCGCAGTTCATTAGACGGTGAAGCAACATTTCTTACCTGGAACGGCGCGATTTACTCTTTTGTCCCCAACGAACCGAAAAAGCGCTTGTTCAAAATAGTTGGGATGAGTGCGAGCAGGTGTATTGCTGACGGCGATGGCGGCTGGGAATTCACCTCGCGAGAATTAACTTACTATCTCGATCCCAACAGCGGAGAAATTCTCCACAAATGGGAGAATCCTTGGACAGGAGAAGTCCTCACAGTTGCACACGTTGCTAACAACCCCGTCCAAGGTTATTTTCAAGGCATTTTCCCGGCGAAAGTAGATGGAGAAATTACAACTTTTAGCTTTGACTTATTTCCCAACTATCCCAATCCTTTAGCTGGAGATCCGAGATTTGCCGATTACAGTCCCAATCCGATTTATCAAGCTGCGGAATTGTTTAAGCTGACTGTACCCACGGCGGAATTATTAGATCCCGAACTTGTTTCAGTTTCTCAAGTAATTCTGAGTTGGGATAGAATTGGGCCGTGGCTGGCTTGGATGAAAATGGGAAATCTGCCCGGTAACATGATTTACAGCGCCACTGGTTCCAAAGTCAAAAGTTGGACAGATTTACCTCAATTGCTGCAAGATGAAATTCGGACTCGCATTCCTTTGTATCAAGATGCGCCGCAATCGCAATTAGATGTAGAAGATATGACTTCTTGGATTTATTTTGAGAAAAACTTTGAGGCTTATCTTGCAGGTGAAAGATTCCCTTTGCCAGCAGCAGCAGAATAAACTCATAATATCGTTATAAAATTGGTGCGAAGTTCGGAGGATTAGCTATTCATCAACATCTGATGGCTGGCATTCTTAAACTACAAAGCTGATTCTATTAATGTCCAGAAATAGCCGTCAGGGGCGATAAACGAAAAACTCGGTTGTCCAAACTCATTAGGCACTATTTCGGTGATTTTTTGGGCGTTGCTGGCTTTGACTCGGTGAAAGTATTCTGCGATGCTAGACACTCGATAGGTGTACAGCGACATTCCCAAACAGCCAGGAAGAGTTCGATCGCATCCATCGTCTAGGGCGATCGAACTCGGGAACCTCAGAATATACAGTCTACCCGATCGCGCGGCTGCAAAATCTGTTTTGGACGATCGCGGATCGTCAAAAGCCGTCACCACAAATTTTTCGCCCGGGTGAAGAGAAAAAATCTCCCTTCCCGCCAGAGAAGATTCAAAAGTAGTTTCTACATCGTCGCGGGCGCGAATCAAGCCCAGAACTTCTTCATAAAACAACAATTTTTCTTTGCTGTCATCTTGAATTATCATGCCCATGTGGGTAATTTGACTCGTTTTGAAAAAAGCATTTTCATCAATTTTCCCGTAATTTGGCAGGGCATAATTGAATCTTTGAAAAAAAACTTGCCGAGTCAAAGGCTGCAACAACATCATCTCGCGCACTCCGACAGCCGCCTCGACAAAAGGACGTGCTTTTCGCTCTTTGTTGTAAATAACTTCCCAGCGGGGAGAGGTATATTTGACAGGCAAATTGGCGGAATGGGCATCTTCGGCATGGTTGAGAATATTCAACAAATCAGCAGTTAAAGTAGTTGCCCAGCGGTTGCCTTTTACCTTCATGGACGACATTTGCAAGCCGTCATTTGTGGGTTTTTCCCAAACCATCAAGCGAATTAATCCGTGATCTGCATCTTGGTGTTCGAGCCGCACCGATCGCACTTTTGAACAAACTCCATACAATTCGGCAGCCACCGATGCGGGTAATTCTCCGATTGCACCGATGCGATATCCAAATTGCTCCCAATATTGAATTTGTGGCAGGGCATCAGTAACCCCGATACACATTTCATAAATCCCTGCGATGCTAACTGGTTGCACTTGATTCATTTTTGGAGATATATAGCGTTTCTCAAGAAGATGAGGTATGGCTGGTAATTGGTAATTTTAGCCTGAGCGAAGTCGAAGGCTGGTAATTGGTAATTTTAGCCTGAGCGAAGTCGAAGGCTGGTAATTGGCACAAAATGCGGAACTAGCCAAGCATTTTATTGATTGCAGATTGCCTATTACCCCAAGCATCCGCGAATATTTCTGAAAACCAATATCATTTGCGGGCGGGAGTCGAGCGACCCGATTTCTGGTTGAATACTTCGCTGCTAGAACCAAGATTTATCAGCAGAAATCGGGTTGCTAAGCGTGGGTTTTAGAAAGAGTAAACTCGCCCTTTTTCATCAATATAAACTGACCTATCTTGCCTAGTCCGACCGTCGGAAGTGGTGATGCGAACCGTCACAATATTTTGCTTGGCATCAACATTATAGTCGTATTTTAAAGTGGTGCTGCCTCCTTTGACATTAATCGGAATATTGGCAATATCGGCCGTGCGGCTGGTGACGCGAACTGTGATATTTTTGCTGGCTCCTACGGGCAAGGATGACAAGCCGACACCTGATTGACCGTATTCTAGGTTTAATCCTGTTTCATTTAACAGTCTGAGGGTAATGTTGCGAGTATTGTCAACCTTTGCTTGAGGTTGCCAGAATCCGGGTTTTACCCCGCCGTCTGTTGCCGGTTGAGATAATGCTGGATGGGGATGCAGAGAGCCGAGGGTGGCAAGTATTGCAACCGCAGCAATAATTTTTGATTTCACTGTTTGTACCTCCGGTTAAAGTGTGGGTGATATTTCTATCCTAGCTTGAAAATGGGATGTTGTTAATTATCGCTGAGGTTAAGAAACCCGGTACAAAAGTAAAAATCAGGGGTTGAGGGCGATTTATAGCGGTTCTCACAAAAATGAGGTACAGGTTTTGATTTTTGATTTGAGATTGAGGGATTGGGAGATTGAGCCGGTCTTTTGCGTCATCTTTTTGATCGAGGCTATATGCAGAAACTGGTTTTTTGCGATCGTGGTTAGTATGGTTGGTGTTGGCATCGCAATCGTAATTTTTGTACGGGTTGGCGGGATGCTGGTTAATTGTTAACGATCGATCTAGCGGCTTCTAGGAGCAGGCGCTGTTCGGCGCGGGCGATCGCCCTGTAAGTCTGTTCTGCTGCATCGACATTCACCGAAATAGAGGAAATCCCCCACCGCACAAAGGATTCAACTGTTTCGGGATACAAGGCGGCGGCATCGCCACAAATCGAGCAAGGAATGCCGGCGGCTCTGGCTTGTTGGATTAATTGTTCGATCGCCCTCATCACTGCTCGATCGCGCCCGTTGAAACCACTTGCTACCTGCGGGGAGTTGCGGTGAATGCCTAACAGAAATTGAGTTAAATCGTTGGTGCCGATGGAAATTCCTTGCACTCCGGCTTTGACGTAATCTGGCAATAAAAATAACACCGAAGGAACTTCCGCCATAATCCACAGTTGAAACTGGGCGGGCCGATTTTTCCAAATAGTTTCTAAGCGCTGGCGGCAGTAGATAAACTCGTCCACCGATCGCACGAAAGGCAAAATTAAATTGACATTTGTATGGCCTGACTCGCAGACTTTTTGAAGTACGCACAACTCCCAATCAAATAATTCTGGTTCAAAGGTATCGCTGAAACTGCCGTCGCCGCCTGAGTCGCGCAAGTCGAGAGAGCGATAAAATACCGGCCGCGGCGCCACCGCAGCAGCAAATAAACTCAGACAATCCGCCATGCGATCGACAAATTCGGATTGTTGGCCGTGTTGCAGCCAAATTTTGGGGTGTTGACAGTCCAAAGCTTCCAATGCCATCAATTCCGATCGCACCAATCCGATGCCGTCTGCGGGCAAATTTCTCAGGCGATCGATCGAACTTGTTTGGCTGACATTAACCAGCAGTTGAGTTGCTGTGGGCGGGCCCCAAACACATTGGGGAGATTGTGCCCCTCGGGGTAAGGATGCGGGATTGGTCGATCGCTCTGAGATGGAAAATTGGTGGTTGGCTATTGACATTTTTGCTGCTGTACTGTATTTTTCGGCATTTCTGGCTGTTTCCTCAACGCGCACGCTGTCTGCGGTGTCTGTGGGCGGATGTGGGGCGAGGGTAAAAACTTCTCCGCTATCGCCGTCTACCAACACCGAATCGCCCGAGGCGATCGCCCTTGTCGCCCCGGCAACACCCACAACTGCCGGAATCCCCAATTCTCTGGCTAAAATGGCGCCGTGCCCTGTCATGCCTCCTTGTTCGGCAACAACCCCAGCAGCAACTTTCAACCAAGGCAGCCAATTCGGATCGATTGTCCGGGCTACCAAAATGCTTCCGGCGAAGAATTGGGAGTTTTCGAGGTGGGAATCAGTCATAACTTGGGCAATTGCTTCGGCTTTTCCTGAGGAGGCGGCCAAGCCTTTGAGGATTGCAGGAATTCGGGTATTGGCGATCGCGTTTGCCCGTGTCGGCGCGACTTTTTCCCGTTTCACCTGACGAATTTGAGTAAAATAAAATTGCGGTTCGCCACTGTTTGCTGTGTGGTTTAGAGTCCACTCCAAGATTAAATTTGAATCAAATTCTGCGATTATTTGTTTGCTCAATTCCAGGAGTTTTTGCAATTGTAATTCGTCTAAAACGTATTCAGTTTGTGATTTTTCTCCCAATGCCCAAAGCTCTATACAACTGCCAGGATTGTCTGGCATTAACAATGCAGAATTGGTATTTGGGGGGCTTTTCCAATTTCCGATATGCGGTTTCTCTCTCGGTTTTACTTTGCCGATTTTGACATTGTATGCTAATGTTTTGTAACCGAGCTTCTGGAATTTAACCGCCCCAGTTTCCGGCTGAACTTCATAGTAATCGGGGATGGTTTCTCCCCGAGCGATGGACATTCCCAAACCGCTGGTGGCTTGGATTTCCCAGGCTCCACCGCTGTTGGTTTTTACCTCGCCGGCGGCGATGGCTGGGGCGAGTGGCTGCACTAAAACTGCGGGATTGATTTGCTGTATTTTCATGCCGCACCGCTGCCAGTAAAATAGACTTCGGGCTCTGAACAATTCTGCCCAAGCTTGTTTGAGTCCGGTTTCAATGGCTTCTGGTTCGGTGCGTACTGTGTGAGATTCTAGGATTCCGGCGGTTTTCGGGTTCCACGAAGTTAAGGAAGTACGAAAAATTAAGGCTTGGGAGTTGAGTTGGGCAACAGCAGACTCTAAGCTGGAGAGCAGTGTATCTGGAAGTTTGGCGGCGAGGATTTGGTGGCGGATGCTGCGGGCGATCGATTGCAGTTGTCTGGGTTCATCGACGTTCAAGTGTAGCGAAGAGTGGGGCCAGTCCGCCAACAGGGGTTCTAGCCAGTCGATCGACTCCAAAAACTGCCAAAATGTGGTAGCCGGCACGACAAAACCAGGTACAGCGGGATGATTTTGGGCGAGCAAACAGCTCAAGTAAAATGCTTTTTCCCCAACTGCATCTCGGTCTGAAGGTTGAATTTTGTCTAGCCAGTAGAGATTTTTCACGCTGGGAGCCTGTCCTTGGAAACTGATTTAATTTTGATAGTTTTTTCTATTAATCACATACCACAATCTTAAGATGAAGCAGCGAAAATGGACGGGATTAGTCAAATCTTTTCTCAATCTATTTCTTAAGTCTAACTGTCCTCTTTGTCAGCGACCGGCCACCGAAGAGTTTTGTGGGTACTGCCACAAGCAACTTCAGCGTTGTCAGTTAGCCAATCCTGCTCGATTTTGGGATTCACAGCAGGGTGTTTTTGTGTGGGGGGAGTACGGCGGGACTCTGAAACGGGCGATCGCAGCTTTGAAATATGAGGACAACCCACAATTAGCCAAACCTCTCGGCGGCTGGCTGGCAGAATCTTGGCTGAGTTTTCCCGAATTAGCTATTGACAATTTAACCGTTGTACCAATTCCCATGCACAAATCAAAGGTCAAGGAACGCGGTTTCAATCAAGCGGAACTTTTGGCGGAAAGTTTTTGCGAGCTGACTAATTTACCTTTGCAGCGGCACGGTTTGGAGCGGGTGAAAAATACTCAGGCTTTATTCACTCTGACAGCACAGCAGCGGCAAGCTGAAATGAAAGATGCTTTAATTTTGGGGAAAGATTTTCGCCGCCGTCTCCCGCGCGATCGCGTTTTGTTAGTTGATGATATTTACACTAGCGGTACTACGGTTAAGTCGGCAATTAAAACTTTGAAAGAGTCGGGAATTTCGGTTTATGGCACGGTGGCGCTTGCAAGTCCGACTAAGCGCGATCGCTAATCTATTTTAGCAAACAGGTTCGTAGTGAGGACTTTAGTCCGCAGCATTTTCGGAAGGACTAAAGTCCTCACTACGAACCTATAACAAGTTTTTATTTGGGGGGGGGGAAACTAACCGCGAAGACGCTAAGGACAGGTTCGTAGTGAGGACTTTAGTCCGCAGCATTTTCGGAAGGACTAAAGTCCTCACTACGAACCTATAACAAGTTTTTATTTGGGGGGGGGAAACTAACCGCGAAGACGCTAAGGACGCGAAGAAAGAGAAGAGAAGGAAGAGTGTTTAGGATTGATTTAAAATTGTTGCAGGTTCGGTGGCAAGTGGGAACTGTTGGCTGATGTTCCAGCGGCTGCCGTCGTGTAGTAGTAAGGTTAATGCCTTCGCGGTAAACTCAAAGTGGAGTTCGCGCCCGCAGAATTCCAACCAAGCCCTTTGAAAATTCTCCTGGGTTAAATCGCGAAACGCTACTGTCATGTGCGGTACAAATGAGCGAGTCTGAGAAATGCGATCGCGTATTCCTAAATTTGCCCCGACATATTCCATCAAATCTGTTTGCATCTCCAGCAATTGGGGCGATTTGACGACATCGGCGTAAATGACGCGGGGCGCGAAAGCGGCAAAACCTGATAGCGTAACGGGAATTGGCGGCCGGTTTGCAGCAAAAACCCTGACACTTTCCTCCAATTTCGGCACATCCGCCGCCAGCCATTCAAAGGGAGGTTGCAGCGTGATGTGGGGCGGCGAGTTCAACGCACCGCGGGTGTTGTAGTGTTCCGCAAAATACAGTTTAATCTGAGTAATCTGTTGTTGAATATCGTCTGGGGGCACTAAAGCAATAAAAAATCGCTGTTTTGACGGGTTCATAGGATAGCATCGGATCGGGAAGGAATAGCCCAGTACGGGCGATCGAGTATTTACTCAATGCCCTGTACCAAAAACCCCACTCCCAATCTACAATCCAAAATCCAAAATCTAAAATCTAAAATTTAAAATGCCTTGGTTTGTCAAAATTGAGCAGGGAATTGTCGAAAAGCCTGTCTTTGACCAGTATGTGCCAGCTCACAGAGCTTATGTCCGTGATTTGATTTCTAAAGGACACCGAGCGAAAACTGGCTACTGGGCAAGGCGGGGCGGCGGTATGTTGATGTTTGAGGCGGGTTCTATGGATGAGGCAAAGGCGATCGTCGCTGAAGACCCGCTGGTGAAGAACGGTTGCGTTATTTATGAAATTTATCACTGGTGTGTGGTTGAAGAATAAATAACTGTGTTATACTCGTAAATGAACTGGCCCCACGCGATTCCAACGCCCAAATCTTGTCAGGACCGGAAGGTAGCAGCAACACGGGATGCTTGTAATAGGCGTGGTCTCCGGTTCACCCAGTATTTTGAGGTATAGCTCCTATGCCTGGTTTCGGAGATATTTTACAGAAAGCAGTTTACCTTGGTGTTGGGCTAGCTTCCTACGCTGGTGAAAAAGCAGGCAGCAAGTTAACTGAATTGCGCACAGAAGCCCAAAAGCTGGCAGATGAATTGGTGAAGCGGGGCGAAATGTCAACGGAAGAAGCTCGTCGCTTTGTTGATGACATGGTGCAACAAGCCCAGCAGCAGCAACCGCCGGTAGAAGCTACTGGGGACAAAAAATCGGCTGAACCTCGGCGGATTGAAATTCTTTCTGAGGAAGAAGAAGTTTCTGCAAAAGAAACGAAAGAAACCGGTGGCGTAGACAAGCTTCGCGAACAGGTAGAGAATTTACAAGAGGAATTGCGGCGACTCAAGCGAGATTAAGCTTAAAAAGCTCGCGCAGCAAACCAAAAAGGGAACTCAAGATTATTATCCTGAGTTCCCTTTTTGCATATCTCCCCAGTTATACCATTTTAAATTTTAGATTGGGGATGATTTACTGGATTTAGGTTTCGATCTGAGCTACAGTTGTATTATTTTATGAAAATAATATCAGATGTGGATGGATATAGAGCAATAGGTAATAGAATTGAGAGTAGGTGCGATCGCTTCGCCGGAGGCTGGTTGCATTTATCTGTGAAATATTTTGCAATAGTAAGCTGTCAAATTTATGGAAGATTGGTCTAAAGATTTTTTTGAAGTAATGGAAAATGCTGTGTCTGAAGTCGAGCATTTTTTTACTGATATGGGCGAAGAGTTTGTCGAAATGTTGGACGTTTTGACAAAGATTTCGGAAGAGTTTACAGAACAAGTACAAAATAACCTGATTGTTGAAGTTGATGGTTATTTAAATGAATTTGATGGTTATTTCAATGAATTTCTCGAACCCATAATCGAAATTTTTCGGGAATTTGATCCGGAGTTTGATGAGATAGATTCGTCTTTTGTGACGTATGTAGACCCTTCGCCGACGCAGCATCCGGTTTGTCGCGGTTGTATGAACTATCACGGTCAAGTTTACGGTGGGAATTTGTTGGTTTGTGCGATGCACCCTACTGGTGTGGAATCGGACGGTTGTCCTGATTGGGAAACTGATAGCGATGTGAATCTTTAAGAGTTTTTGAGGCTTTAATCGCTTATGCTAAAGTCAATTCAGTCTCCGTCAAAGATTTCTCTGGAAGAGTTTCTCCTGCTACCAGAAACTAAGCCGGCTAGCGAGTATGTTGACGGTCAAATTTATCAGAAAGCTATGCCGCCAGGAAAACATAGCACGTTACAAATCAAATTTTCATCGACTATTAATCAAGCTGGAAAACCGCAGAAGTTAGCTTTTGCTTTTCCCGAGTTGCGCTGCACTTTTGGAGGATATGCTGTTGTTCCAGATTTAGCAGTGTTCGAGTGGTCGCGCATTCCCGTCGGTGCTAATGGAGAGATTCAAGATATATTTAATATTGCACCAGACTGGATAATTGAGATTTTGTCTCCGACAGAAAGTTGTACCCGCGCGATTAGTAAAATTCTGTTTTGTATCGAAAATAAGACTAAACTGGGTTGGTTGCTTGACCCGGAAGAAAAATTAGTTCTTGTTTTTAAGCCGCAGCAGCAACCCGAGGCGAAGGAGGGCGAGGATATTTTAACTGTACTCGATGTGCTGTCGGGTTTGCAAATGTCGGCGAACGATTTGTTTGGGTTGTTAAATTTCGATCGCCCTTAAGCTACATTTGAGTATAGGGAAGTTTGCATATAAGTACACCCACCTAATTATATGTAAAATACGGCTCGCTAAAAAACTTGCTGTGTATGTATTCTTATTCCTTTCTTCCTTCTTCCTTCTTCCTTCTTCCTTCTTCCTTCTTATTAACTGCTTTAAAGGTGAATCGGGATGGTCGCCAATCATTCACAATACGGGTTTCCGAGAATGCCGCCATCGCTACAATTGCGACAATATCAGCAGGCGGCGGTTGATAATTGGTTCGCCAATCAAGGACGCGGTACGCTGAAGATGGCGACGGGTAGCGGCAAGACAATTACTGCACTGGCGATCGCCACTGAATTATACAATAAAATTAACCTGCAAGTCCTGCTTGTAATTTGCCCGTACTGCCACTTGGTAAATCAGTGGGCGCGCGAATCGGAGAAATTTGGTTTAAAACCTATTTTAGCGTTTGATAGCGCCCGCAGTTGGCAGAATAAGCTGGCTGCCGGTTTGTATGAAGTGCGATCCTCTTCGAGGGCTTCGCTAACGGGCGAGCGGGCATTTCTGACAATTATCACAACTAACGCTACATTGATGTTGGATAGCTTGCAGTCTCAACTGCGCTATTTTCCCGAAAAAACCCTAATTATTGGAGACGAAGTACACAACCTAGGCGCGCCCCGTTTAGGAGAAAGTTTACCGCGTAACATTGGACTGCGCCTCGCCCTTTCCGCCACCCCAGAAAGACATTTTGACGAACAAGGAACCGAATCTATTTTAGATTATTTCGGCCCAGTCTTGCAGCCGGAACTCACCTTAGCCGATGCCATCCGCCAAAAAGCATTAGTACATTACTTATACTATCCGATTTTAGTAGAATTGACCGAATCCGAAACCCGCAAATATGCTTACTTAACTAAAAAAATTGGCTGGGCGTTGGGCGCCGAGGAAAAAGTAGAAGAAAACGATACTTTAACGACTTTATTAATGCAGCGAGCTCGGTTAATTGGGGCGGCTGCTAATAAATTAACAGCCTTGCGAGAATTAATGATCCACCGTCTCCACACAGCCCATACATTATTTTACTGCGGTGACGGTGCGATCGAAGCAGGTGCGCGCCGCAGCAACCACCGCCAACTCACAGAAACCGCAAAATTATTAGGTTCAGAATTGGGCTATCGAATTAACACCTATACAGCGGCGACTCCCTTAGCCGAAAGAGAAAGATTGCGTCAACAATTCGAGAGTGGAGAATTGCAAGGTTTAGTCGCGATTCGCTGCTTGGATGAAGGCGTTGATATCCCCGCAATTCGTCATGCTGTAATTTTAGCAAGTAGCAGCAATCCGCGCCAGTTTATTCAGCGCCGGGGACGAATCTTGCGGCCGCATCCGGGGAAAGAAAGGGCAACTTTATTTGATATGATAGTTTTGCCTCCTGATTTGGGTCGAGAAAGCTTAGAAGTTGAGCGCAATCTGCTGCGAAAAGAATTGAAGCGGTTCTTGGAATTTGCCGATTTAGCCGACAACGCTGGGGAAGCTAGGGTGAAATTGCTGGAAATTCAGAGGCGTTATGGATTGTTAGATATTTGACATTTATTCAGGTTCGGTTTATCTTAAAAAGATAGAATTATTCGATCGCGGTTTGAGTTCCTAGCTTAGTTTGCTTGCGCGCGCAGACCTCAAAAACCCGCTTTTTCCCTAAATTTCTCGTTTCTCGTCACAAAAATCGTAGAAACCGGGTTTCTTTGTAAATTTCTCGTGACAGGAGAGCAAAACTCGTAGAAACCCGGTTTCTCACCCCATGCGTAACCCTCTAGTTTTTGAATTTGGCAATAAAACAAGTTAATCCACTTAATTAAACGTCAAATTGAGAGGACTCAAAAGCTAACTCTATAAACATTTTTCCTTCTTCCTTCTTCCTTCTAATTATGAATGAAAATCTGGTTGTGGCTTTTAGATATTCAGATAGTGCGATCGCACCCGTACCGATCGCCATTTTAGCAGAAAAGCGTTCTGGTTACCACACTGACAAAGACTTGAGCGACGTACAGCAACCAATTACTAGCGCCACACCGGAAGTTAGACAAATTATCGAGCGCGTATTGGAACTTGAAAAAGATAAGCTGTATATGAAAACTCCCCGCTATATTACGGATGAGATTTTGCAAATCATTAAGGAAGCAATTGTATGAAATTAATGTCAATTGTTCTCTGCAATTTTCGGCAATTTTACGACCAAACTCCCGAAATTAAACTTGCTTGGGGCGCGCAAAATATTACAATAATTCACGGGAATAACGGCGCCGGAAAAACAGCTTTAATGAACGGCTTTACTTGGGTGCTGTACGAAAAATTTAGCGCAGCTTTTGCGGTTGGAGAGCAATTAGTCAACAAACGGGCTATTGCGGAAGCAAAAAATGGCAAAAAAGTAGATTGTTGGGTAGAAATTATTTTTGAACATGACACAATTAGGTACAAAGTAAGACGTGCTTGTCGCGTTTATAAAAGTGATGAGAATCTCGAACAAAGCAAAAGCGAGTTATTCCTACAAATAGCAAAAGATGACGGGCGTTGGATGCCATCGCCGCAGCATCCAGACGATATTATCGGACGCATTTTGCCTGAAAGTTTGCATCAATATTTCTTTTTTGACGGAGAGCGAATCGAGCAAATTGTCCGTCACGACAAGAAAGCAGAAATTGCTGAAGCTACCAAGGAATTGCTGGGAGTAGAGGTATTGACTCGCTCTATCCGACATCTGGGAGATGCCAAAAAGTCTCTAGAAACAGATTTAAGACAGATTGGCAATTCAGAAATTAAGAAACTTTTAAAAGAAAAACAAAAATCTCAAGAAGAAGCAGACAAACTTTCGCAAAAACAACTAGAAATCGAGCAAGAGTTGATTAATCAAGGTGAAGTAAAAAAAGCAGTAAGCGGTAGTTTGCTAGAACTCAGCGGTGCTGCGGAGTTGCAAAAGTTACGCAATGAATTAGAAATGCAGCAGACTTTATTTAAGCAAGAAATTGCCCGCTGTTTAGATGCTATCAAACGAGAGATTTCTGTGCGCGGTTACGCGATGTTTTTATCCGATGCGGCGGCGGAATTTGAAATTATTGTCGGGGCGTTGCGGGAGAAAGGTGAGTTGCTTTCGGGAATTCAGCGCCCGTTTTTACAAGAGTTATTGGCGCAGCAGCAGTGTATCTGCGGTGCTGAGTTAACCCCCCATTCTGTTGCTTGCGAAAATGTCATGGGTTGGATGGATAAAGCGGGTGCTGGAGATGTGGAAGAAACTACGATCCGAATTAGCGATCGCATAAATGAAATCGATCGCCAAATAGCTGATTTTTGGGATGAAATCGATCGCCAACAAAGCAATATCAGTCGCGGTAGATCCGAACTTTCTCGCGTGGAAAGCCAGTTAGACGACATTCACACCAAGCTAAAAAACTTCCCTAACGGCGATGTCAGCCGCTTGCAAAAGCGCTTGGATCAAATTGAGGCAAACATGAGCGAGTTGCACCGGGAAACAGGCTCTAACCAGCAGCAGATTGAGAGTTTGACAGCCCAGGTAGCCGCTTTTGACAAGCAAATCGACAAGCAGCAACTCAACGAGGAAAGGCAAGTGTTGGCCCAGCGCCGGATTGCTGCGTCTCAGGATGCGATCGATCGCCTAACAGAAGTGCGATCGCGTTTAGAAAAAGAATTTTGTTCTCATCTAGAAAAGCGAGTACAAGATATTTTCAGTCAAATCTCTTTTACTCCTTACATCCCAAAGTTAAGCGATAAATACGAACTAACCCTAGTAGAAAACACATCAGGAAAAGAATCTTTAGTCGCCGCCTCCACCGGAGAAAATCAAATCCTCAGTTTGTCATTTATCGGCGGAATTATTGAAGGTGTGCGTGAGTGGAGTCAAAAAAATACTTTGATGGGCCCCGATAGCAGTACGTTTCCGATTGTGATGGATTCTCCCTTTGGCAGTTTGGACGAGATTTATCGCAAACAAATCGCGAATAAACTCCCCAAATTGGCGAATCAATTAGTAGTTTTAGTGACTAAAACTCAGTGGCGGGGAGAAGTAGCCCAAGAAATGGAAACTTCCATAGGTAAGGAATACGTGCTGGAGTACAATTCTCCGAAACCTGATTGCGAAGAAGACTCGATCGACCTGGGCGGGATGCGCTATGCTTTAGTTAAGCGCAGTCCGAATGAATTTGAATATACGGAAATAGTAGAGGTGGATTATGGCTTCTAGTTCGGCAATTACGCAGGTTTTGGAAACGGATATTTGGGTTAAAGCAACGTGGGAAGAGTTTTTAGCCTTCGCTGATGATTCAACTTGGGAAAAGGGCAAGTTTTATTACTATCAAGAACACATGAGGGTAGAAATGTCACCAGTAGGGCCATTGCACGGGCACCAACATTCAATCCTTTCATCTGTAGTCAGTCTGTTTGCAACATTTAAAAATATCCGATTCGTGCAGTTTATTAATGCCAGTTTTAGGAAAGCCGGTATTAGTGAATTTCAACCATATATAGCTTGTTACATCGGTTCAAATTTGAAATTGCCTCCTAATGACAGCAATTCACCTGTTGATTTGAACGAATGCGATCCACCTAATTTAGTAATAGAAGTTGGTGCATCTTCTTTTAACGATGATTTAGGCAGCAAGCGGTTGCTTTACGAAGACGCAGGAATTAGCGAATATTGGGTGGATCGTGCGAATACACAGGAGGTTTTTGCCTTTGCAATTAATGATGGAGGTAGCGGCAGAATTCAACAGTCGCGGGTTTTACCTGGGCTGGAAATCGCGTTAGTTGAGGAAGCTTTGAACCGCAGTCAAACTCAAGATGATGGGGAAATAGCCCGCTGGTTGATTCAAACTTTTAATCAAGGTTGAAGGAAGTCTGATATGGAAAAAGAGTATCATAAGTTGGTGCGCGATCGCATTCCTGAAATTATTCGTCAAAGCGGGAATGAATGCGAGTTTGTGATTTTGTCCGATCGCGAATACCGTCAAGCTTTGCGCCAGAAGCTGATCGAGGAAGCGGCAGAAGCAGCAGCGGCTGATGACGATGATTTGCTGGCGGAATTGGCTGATTTGTCTGAAGTTATGGATGCGCTGATGCTGAGTTATGGCGTTTCGGGCAATCGACTTTTAGCCGAAAAAACCAAACGCCGGGAAGCCCGAGGAAGTTTCGCCCAAAAAATTATGCTACTACGAACATTCTAAAAATTATCTGCGTTAATCTGTGTTGCATCTGCCTCACATCTGCGGTTATTCTATCAATCAAAAACTAAATATTAATTCCCAATGGCTCCCAACAGAATTAGAATTGCTAAAGACAAAGCCGATTTAGTTAAATCCTTAACTTTATCAGATAACAAAAGCGGCCCTTTCCAGACATACGCCGATGTCATCGCCTTCGCCGCATCCCTAGGAAAAAAGCGAAAAAAGCGATCGCCCTTAGGGGAAATCTCCAAACGCGAACCCGGTGCGATCGACGTTGATATTTTTGTATCCAGAGGTTACGATATGGCAATTAAGCTAATTGCGATCGCCGAAACCAAAAATCCCCAAATTCTCTCCCATCTTGACGCAAAATCAGAGGTAGAACGCTTGCAAATTTTTGAAGAATATGCTAATGGCGGATTGGAAATATTGCGAGAAGAATTTCGGGGTGCGGCGGATTATACCGATCGCCTTTTGCTGTTCTTAATTTCTGAAAGGGATAATAAACATCGGTCAAATGAAGAATTCGATTTAAGCAAATTCTTATTTTAACTCTCAATGAAGCACAAACCAACAGATATCATCAACAGAATTTTCCAGCAATCAGTAACAATTCTCGCTTACAGCTACTCAGTATTTATTATCTGCTATTTCATTCTCAAACTAATCTTTTGGGATCGAATCTCAATTATTGCCTTAATTAGCACTTTTGTACCCTTAATTTTATTTCCTGTTTTCCTACTTCCCATCGTCGGAGTCTCAATTATCAAGAAAAAATGGTTCACCATTATTTCTATGATATCCTGCATTCTCCTCATAAGTTGGCTGCACCTAAAATACTTTTCTCCCGCACCAACTAACATCACAAATACCCAGCCCAGCCTCAAAATATTATCGCACAATGTCGGCTGGTATACAACACAGTCACCAACGTTAGTTAAACTAATTGAACGCCAAAAACCCGACATTATATTTTTACAAGAAATCGTCAACAAACATACTAAAAGAGCTTTCACCTGGTTAAAACCAGACTACCCCTATCAAATTGGCATTCCCCCAGTAGGAATTCTCAGTAAATATCCCATTATATCCAGCGAAATACTGCACTTAGCCGGCCATCCAGAAACGCAACAGCGCGCAATTATTAAATTCAACCAACAAGAAATAGTCATTTATAATATGCAAGCCACCGGGCCCTGGTTTAAGGGATATAACATCTTACCTTTTCTCAAAATCCCCATTTACAAATATGGTATGCGAGCCCCAGAAATTCAAGATTTAGTGCAGCGAGTCGAGCAAGAAACTCTACCCGTAATAGTCGCTGGCGATTTTAACATGACAGACGAAACTCAAGATTACTACAATGTACAGAAAGTCCTGCAAGATTCTTTCCGAAAATCTGGATTTGGGTTTGGTTTTACCTGGCCTCATGGTTGGAAACTTAAATTATTAGTAAAAAGATCAAATTTTAAATTAAACTATCCCGTTTGTCGGATTGATTATATTTGGTATTCCCAGCATTGGGGTGCGAAATCAAGTTCAATTTTGAACGCCACCGAGTCCGATCATTTGCCTGTGGGGGCGGAATTGGTTTTGTTGAAGCCACAAAATAGTTAAGTAAAATTTAATGTATTAGTCAATTATTCCCTTGAGTTATATGTCAAAATAAATATTAGGTACAGTAATTAACCCCAATGCCTACTGCTGCCCAGCTAGAAAGTTTATATCGCATCTGCTATCAACTAACCTACACAATGCTTCAACCCATACATCTTGTTTGTGTTGACGATCGCACTCATAACATATACATATTGGCTGGGTATGACGAAGAGCTTGAGTTCCAAATTTTACCCAATGGGGAGTTTGCTGATGAGCCAAGTTAACTATAACGCAATGTCGAATACTGAATTGAAAAAGTATTTTCTCAGACATCGAGGGGATAGAGCCGCTTTTCAAGCCTATTTAGACAGAATCAATCAGCATCCCCTGAGGATTATTGCAAGTCCCGGCGATCCTGATTTTGATGAAAAAGTTCAAGCCGCAATTCGCCAAAAACTAGAAGCGGCAAGAAATAGTAGCAGTTAGCTATCTAACAATTAAAATACAGTCGATACTTGAAAATTTGTAATAACAAAAGGTAAACCCCATGCAAATTACCCTCACCATTCCTGAATATTTAGAACAGCAGCTTATTGATAAAGCTGGTAAACTCAACCTGCCGATCGAAACCCTAATTTTGCAATCACTGGGTCAACTATTTGAAGAAGACAAAGAAGATTTATCTAAAGAAGATATCCTCAACAGCCTCTTGATTGCGCTTCAGGAAGTAAAAGACGGTAAAGTTCACCCGATCGCAGAACTTTGGGATGGTATTGATGTCTGAATCACCAAGTATCCAAGTTCTGTTTGGCGATCAATTCAAGCGTCAACTCCGAACCCTCGCTAAGCGCTATCGCCAGATTCAAACCGACTTGCAACCCCTCCTACAGCAGTTGCAAGCAGGTGAATGTCCAGGCGATCGCATTTCCGGTACAGGCTACACTGTCTTCAAAGTAAGAGCCAAAAACAGCGACATAAGTAAAGGAAAAAGTGGAGGCTATCGCATTATTTATCAAGTCACATCTACCACTTGTTACATCTTGCTCATCATCTATGCTAAATCCGACCAAGAAACGGTTACTGTAGAAGAAATCAATGACATTATAGAGAGATTTAGTAATCAGCAAGAATCATAATCAAGCAATAACATTAACTCGACTAAAAAGTTATCTATCGTGCTTTTAAATCCCATAAACGTCACCCTCTCACTGCTAGCATCCGTAGAAAAAATTAGGTAAGCACTGGCGGCAATCCCACCTCTTTCGGATTCACAAACCTGCTATTAAAACTAACAGCCTTATCCTCAAAAGTTCTCGCTTGGGCCACAGCTTGCCGCAAATGAGCCCGATCCATATCGTCCTCAATTCCCGCAACCAAATAAACAATTAACTTCGCTGCTAAATCCCTGCCAGAAACGAGCATTCGCTTTTTATTGGGATCGTACAAAATCCCGTACCACGCCGACTCAGGATTCTCCATATAGCTAAATCCTTCATCCACATCATACCTGCGAAGTTTGTCGAAAATAGATTGCAGCGAAAGTTTCTTTCTAAATGCTAGAATTCCCAAAGCATTAGCTAAGGCAATTTGACCTACGGGACGAAACAAAATATTTCCCTCGCCACCAGGTTTCTCAAAACTAAATCGGCGCAATTCTGCTGTTTCTTCGCCGCTTTCAATTCTTTGATAGCTGGGCAAAGTTGCTAAATGATCGAACAATTCCTTAAACTCTTCGATTCCCTCTTTCAGTTCCTCATCTTCGGGACGCATGGGAATCAAACCTTTTCTTTCTGGCTTCCAATGGGGGAATTTATGTTCTAAATACCGTTCCGACATATCTTGCAGCGCTTGCAATGTGGTCAACACCGTTGATTTGGCTGCGACTGTCGCGCTGTCCCAATTAACACGGGGATTTCTGTCTTCTTGTTCCTTTAATAAGGGATGGGTAACGGCAATTTTGCGGGCGCAGATAGCAAATCCGTTATCTTCGTTTAATAATGCTAGTTGTCCTTGACTCAGCGTTACCGCCATCAGGTTAACGTGCACAAAGATCGATCGCACGCGCCGTTGTGCTTGTTGCCGCGTTTCCCCCGCCACAGCCGCCGGGATAAACTCAATCCCGATTTTTTCGTGAGCTAATTTATACACTGTTTCGGGGTCAATTTGATACTCTTGGGCCAAATCTTCGAGAGTAATTGCATCGCCGACTGGTTTTTTGTTTTTGTTGTATCTTTGCAGGATTCCGGTTTTAATTAAACTCATTAAACCTTGCACTCCCATCAGCCGGTGCTGACCGTCTAAAGCAAAAATTGAGACTTTTTGAGATACATCTAACAGCCCTAAATTCTCATTTTTATCAAAGGATGTGAATTCAGCGGCTGATTTAGTTGCGACGCCGTTTTTATCCCATTCTTCAGCGTGGGGATTGTCTACCCACGGAGGGCTGACGACTACTAAAACTGCGGGGAATTTGTGGGATTTTCGGGCGGCTAAATATTGAGTGAGGGCGGCTTGGCGCGACCAATCTAAGGGGCGCTGAATAATTTCGTCAATAGTTTCATCGTCGCGGACGATGTTGTTGGTTTGGAGGTCAAATTTTTGCCGGAAAAGTGGCATTTGCGAGGCAAAACGCACGCGGGAATCTAGCCATTCTAGCGTGACTGAACCGATGTAAGCTTCGCTGTTTCCCATCTGGGTTTTTTGGACGAAAATGCGATCGTCCTTTCCTAAATAATTGTCTAATAACAGCGCGATTTCCTGTCTCTCGCGCTTTTCTTTTTCCAAAAATTGAGTAGCGAGGTCAGCCGCTGGATTGGTAGTCATTGGCAGTTTTTATATAATTAGGCTATGTTTCCAAAAATATCATGAGTTAAAATTTATGTCAACTCTTGTTTTTTAAAAATATTTGTGAAATACTGGAGTTGTTAAGTTATGGAGCTAAAACTACATACCATAATCTGTGCAAACTGTCAATACTTTATCTAAGCCGCAGATCGAGAATTACGATCGCCCTGGCTCGATATTTATCTGCGGCTTCAGAAAAAAATATGCTTACTCCTTCCTTTGAATACATTTTGCCGGCGATCCGGGGAATTCAAGCGGGCCGCGAATATTACGTATCGATGTGTCCGGTGCGTTTTTTGCCCAAATTCTTCCCCTTAGATGCTGAAGAATTGCCGCCGTCTCTGCGGGCGAAACGCGCGCTTAACAGGGCTAGGATTCCTGAAATTGCCGATTATTTTGTCAAAAATTCTGGAAATTACACTTGTGGGGCGATCGCTGCTTCTATTGATGCGGACATTACTTTTGAAGCAGTGGGAAATCTGGCGGAAGAACGGAAAATCGGTCGCTTACGAGTGCCGATGGATGCTAAGTTTACTATTAATGACGGACAGCATCGGCGCGCGGCTTTTGAAATGGCTTTGCAGGAAAATCCGCAGTTGGGATACGAGACGGTGGCGCTGATTTTGTTTCTCGATATTGGCTTGGAAAATTCGCAGCAAAAGTTTGCCGATTTGAACAGTTTTCAAGTTCCTTTGGAGTCGTCGCTAAGTCTACTGTACAACCACCGGGATGATTCGGCTTTGGTGTTGAAGGCGGTTGTTAAGCAGGTTGAGGTTTTCCGGTGTTTGACTCAGATGGAGAAGGGGAGTCTGAATGGGCGATCGCCCAAATTGTTTGCGCTAAGTGCGATCGATCGCGCTATGATAGCTTTGCTGTCCAACATCCACAGCAGCAAACAAACCAAACCCCCTCGTTACCGCGCCACAAAACAGGAAAAAGAGGCAGAACTTACTCAGCAAATACAACAAGCGGTTAGTTATTGGAACGCAGTTAGCAATTTTATTCCAGATTGGCAATTAGTTCTGCAAAAGCAAGTTGCAGCGGCGGAAATCCGCCGGGATTCCGTGCACTGTCATAGTGTTGTACTGGAGAGTTTGGGGGAAGTTGGGGCTGCTTTGCTGTCGGTTTTTTCTGAGAGTTGGGAGGAACATTTGAGCCTTTTGCAGCAGGTTGATTGGTCGATTTCCAATCCTGATTGGGAGAGAGGATTTTTGGTGAAAGGGGGAATTTCTAAGTCGAGGGCGAGTGTTAATTGGATGACTGATTATTTGAAAAAGCGGCTGGGCTTGGAAACCGCAGATACACCAGAGGCGCCACGCCCGTGATACACTAAAATATGTGACTTTAATTAAAATAGCGTCGAAACGGTTCTGCAAGAATGCCCAAAATTTGGTCTATCTGAGTAATAAAATATTCAGTCAAATCAATTTTCAATAACTGATTTTCTAGGATGAGAAATTTCCAGTTAGTTCCCGTTGAAACTGCTCCATAAATCGCCGATTGTTCTTGCCCTTTGCGAGCATTAAATAGCTGAGCTGCTGCCATCTGAGCGGCACACTGTCCCAATCCGATTCTAATATCGTTGTCTTTGGCTTCGACTAATGTCAAAACTGGGGCATTCACCAATGATTGATTGCTCGACGCACTCAGGAGAAAGTCACAAGCTCCTGTTAATCCTTTGCTCTCTTCTACGTTAAATGTATTGCCGGAAAAGTAGCCAATTTTGTTGTTGAAAGTGCGCCGTATTTCTAGTAAAATGGGAGTAATGATTAATTCCGATCGAGCTTTTTCGGTGCTGATACTTGAGGCTAAGTCTAAAGCCTCATCCAGAGTTTCCTTGAGACGTTCTGAAGGTGCGATCGGGGTAATTTGGCTAAATAAGTGGGGAATGTCTTCAACGGTTAGATCCAGGGTTGACACGGCTTGGTCGATGGTTTTGAAGTCGCTGTAGGACATATTTGATTTGGGGGTGGAAAAGGTAATTTTTTGAACCGTAGATTTAGGTATAGCTATGTGGATAATATTAGTTAAATCCATCCCAACTCGTTTTTTGCTGCCTCAACCGCTACTCTTACAGCGCTAGCACTTGCTGATATTTTGTACGATTTATTTTTTTTAGGGCTAGGGTTAGACAAAACAACATTTCCCTCCCAAAGATGACTTTTTCTAGACCAATCTAGTTGTGCCAATTTCGATATTTGTTCATTTTCAAAATCTTGGCTATCGGCGTCATAGGTACAGTGTAGCAACCGACCTAAAATTTCTAGTCCTACACTTCTACCTAAGATACAATCTTCCTGAAACCGCTCGACATTTTCAACTCTCAAGTCTTCAACTCTGGTTTCTGAAAAATGTTTAGTATGACTGCATTGTGAAAAAAAGTCATTGAGACGTACAGCCAAAGTATGTGATACTTTGGCAACTTCATAATCTTTAAGTTCATTACTTGGAACTTCAGTAAACGCGCAACTCACAAATCTGGCTATAAAATTCATTGTGTATACAAGTTTCTTTTTCCGATCGGGAGTCTGATTGATTTTATCGGTTTTACCATTAAAAATTAACACCTGTTCAACTAAGCTTTTGGTAATACCAACCACACCTTCAAATTCACCAAATGATAAAAGCAACGATTTATCCAGTTGTCTTGTCTGCGCCATATCTCTAAAATCCGCCTGACACTGGTTAAAATCATTCTCTAAAACCAGCGTTATCGGAAAATCATTATTACCTATTAACTCGCCGTCAGCACTTACAATTAACTCGTGAATAGCTCGCTTGCGATGCTGTCCATCAGTAATATCTAACTTGACTCCACGAGGAATCACTACTAGACAAATCCCCCGACCGAGTTCTATAATTTCAATCTTTTGAGGATCGACATTTGCTGTCAGTGTTCCCAAAATCCAGGGTTGATCGTTTCTAGCGCGCTTCAGAATATATTGTTTTACTTCCTCAGCATGACCCGTTACCTCTGGGCGATTTTTACCAGAATCAGGATCGTTACCAGTTGAGGGTTGTGCTTGGAGGAGGGTAGGCAAATCATCAGCCGGGATATTAATTTGCACCATCTGCCGCTTCCCCTGCTGAAAAGTTAGCCCTGGATAGCATTTCTGACGGTGGTACTTGGCAAAGTAAGGCTCTAGGAATTCATCAATTCCCGGCTTTGGATTGAACTGATCAGGGTTATTGTCAGACATATTATTTTATCAAACTTTGGTATAATGATCATACATCACCAACCATAGATATGTAAACCAATCAGCGAGAATATTGTTCAAACAGGCAAACAACAAATCTTACAATAAACTTTTAGCGATGATTATATTGTATTCTATAATTTTAATATTGATACGAGGAGATTTTAACCGTGATACAAACTCAACAGATGTCATTACTGCCGGGTCGCACCGTTACAGAATTAATAGAAGACATAGAATTGCTAACTGAGGAAATCCAAGAGTTATATTGTCTGGATGACATTCCTTGGGTAATTGGATATAGTGGTGGCAAAGATTCAAGTGCGGTATTACAGCTAATTTGGAATGCGATAGCTAAACTTCCACAGTCCAAGCGAACCAAGAAAATTGATGTCATTACAACTGACACTCTGGTAGAAAATCCTATCGTATCTGTATGGGTTCGCAAGTCTATTAAGCAAATGAATGTTGCTGCTAGAGAACAACAAATGCCGATAGCTACTAATGTGCTACAACCAGAGTGGACAGATACTTTTTGGGTAGGTTTGATTGGTAAAGGATACCCAGCACCAAGAGGTAAGTTTCGCTGGTGTACCGATCGCCTAAAAATCTCTCCATCTAACCGTTTTATTCGCAATATTATCCGAAGTAGCGGTGAAACTATACTTGTCTTAGGGACTCGTAAAGCTGAAAGCACAAAGCGTGCTCATAGGATGAAAAAAATGGAAGCCAGACGGGTACGCGATCGCCTAAGTCCTAATATGAACTTACCTAACTCTCTGGTTTATAGTCCTATTGAAGACTGGCGTGATGATGAAGTTTGGCTCTATCTGATGCAGTGGGACAATCCTTGGGGATACAGCAACAAAGATTTGTTCAGTATGTATCGGGGTGCTAGTGCTGATAATGAATGCCCCCTAGTTGTCGATACTTCTACCCCTAGCTGTGGCAGTTCTCGTTTTGGGTGCTGGGTATGTACAATGGTTAGCCAGGATAAATCGCTAACAGCAATGATTCAAAATGATGAAGAAAAAGAGTGGTTGCAACCTCTACTAGATTTCCGTGTAGAATTGGATGTTGAAGATAGTCGCGATCGACGTGACTTTAGGCGGCGTAATGGCAATGTCCAACTATATGAACGCAATTTAGAGGGTGAAAAATCTATTGAGCCGATTCCAGGCCCCTATAGTAAAGAAGCGCGCGATCATTTATTGAGGCGACTTCTTTCTGTTCAAACTGAAATTCGTTCTAAAGCACCAGAAGAAATGCGAGATATAACTTTAATTTCCCCGGAAGAACTTAGCGAAATCCGCCGTATTTGGCTAGAAGAAAGACACGAATTTGACGACAGTCTGCCCCGGATTTACGAAGAAGTCACGGGGGAACCTTTTGTAGATTCCCGTCCCGCCGCCGAAAGGAAACTCCTAGGTAGCGACGAATGGACTGCGATCGCAGAAATTTGTAGCGATGACGAAATGCACCTCGAATTGATGGCAAAACTCCTCGATACAGAACGCCAATACTACACAAAACCCCGCCGTACAGGCATTTACGCGGATTTAGACAAGTGTTTTGAAACCAGTTCGCGATCGCAGGATGAAGCCATTGGTAACGCCCATTATCAACGAAATTTGAAAAAAGCAGTCGAAGATGTGAAAGCAAATCCGGCCCTGAATATTCAGCAAGTCAAAAGTGCGATCGCCCAAACCAACACTTCCGCCAAAAACGATACCGTCGATATTGCCAAACTCAAACAAGAACTTGAAAGCAGCAGCAATCAAGGGAAGCAGCTATCTTGGGCGGATATCAAATATTCTACTCCCGATGTAGCAGAGGGAAAGAGTAAAGATTAGGACGAATAGGGCGATCCTCTTCGTTGGCGTAGCCCCCGTAGGGGCGGGCTTCGCTAACGAACTTTTGCGCTTCCCCCCAAGTCCGCCGGGGAATCAATTCCCCGTCTCATAGCCAAAGTCGGTTAAAACCGACTGCAAAACCCAGATTAAGTCATGGTGAATTTCAGTCCTCTTTGAGAGGACTTTCGCTATGAGACAGGGGTTTTTAACCCCTGGCGGACTATCGGACTTGCGGATTGTCGAAGTATGGGACTCGCGAGTTATCGGACTATGGGACTCGCGAGTTGTCACAGAGGTGTACTAACAAGCTGCCCCTATGGTAAAATAACCTGGTTAATATATAAGAAAAAAATCAAAAAGTCACACAAAAATAAGGGAACATATTTATGGCAATGTGGCGGCTGTACTATCATTTAGTTTGGGCAAAAAAAGAGAGGCAACCTCTGATATCTCCACAAAAAGAAACAGAACTTTACCATTATATCATCGGCAAAGCGGACACCCTCAATTGCATCGTCCACGCTATCGGTGGTACAGAAAATCACATCCATTTAATAGTTTCCATTCCTCCGACACAATCAATCGCTGAATTTGTGAAAAATATTAAAGGTAGCAGCAGCCATTATCTCAATCAAATTCGGCAAAATCCCAATAGATTTGGCTGGCAAGAAGGATATGGAGTATTCTCTTTAGGACAAAGACAACTTGAACAAGCAGTCGCTTATGTTATCAATCAAAAGGAACATCATTTGCAAAACACCGTAAATTCGCATTTAGAACAAATCACCGATCGAGACGATCGCCCAACTCCTTGGTATCGGAGTCCGCCGGAGAATTAACAGATAGATCAAACTCTCGCATTTATCCACAAGTCCGCCGGGGAATCAATTCCCCGTCTCATAGCGAAAGTCGGTTAAAACCGACTGTAAAACTCAGATTAAATCATGGTGAATTTCAGTCCTCTTTGAGAGGACTTTCGCTATGAGACAGGGGTTAAAAACCCCTGGCGGATTATCGGAATCGCGGATTATGAGACTCATCAAAAAATTCTCGCGTTCGCTATCAAACTCACCAACTCACCAACTCTTATCACATCTCGACAACATCTACAATGCAATTCCTCGAACTCGTACTCAAAAACTTCGGCCCCTACGCAGGAACCCAAACTATCAACCTCCGCCCCGAAAAAGACGGAAATCCCTGCCCAGTAATCCTATTTGGCGGCATGAATGGCGGCGGAAAAACCACCCTCATGGACGCGATTCGCCTCGCCCTCTACGGCGGCCGCGCCCAATGTTCCACCAGAGGCAATTTAAGCTACAGCGACTTCCTCAATCAATCCATCAACCGACACACTCCTGCATTAGAAGATACCCGCGTCGAACTAACCTTTGAACAAGTCCAAGACGACAAATTAACTCAATTCAAAATTGTTAGATACTGGAAAAAACTCGACATTAAAGATAGCCTCAGCGTTCTTATATACAGTGAAATAGTCAAGGATTGGTGGTCGGACAAAGCGGTCACAAACACCTGGGACGAATATATCGAAACCCTTTTACCAGTCGGAATATCCAACCTATTTTTGTTTGACGGTGAACAAGTAAAAGAACTCGCCGAACTCGAAACGCCTCCCGAGTTTGTCGTTGGGGCGATTAAATCTCTGTTAGGCTTAGAATTAGCAGAACGCCTCGCTGTCGATCTAGAAATATTAGCCAGTCGCAAGCGCAAAGAAATTGCGGGAAAAAAAGATTTGGCAGCTTTAGAAAAAATTGAACAAACTTTTCAGGAAATTACTGATAAGAAACAATTGGCGATAGAAAAACGAGGTAGCCTTAAAAATGAATTCGATAAAGCTGAAACAAATCAGAGACAAGCATCAGACAAATTTATTTATCAAGGCGGGAAAATTGCGGCCGATCGCAGTCAACTAGACATACAACTAAACAACTACAGAGATCGGGCAGAAAAAACTCGTCAATCCCTGATGGAATTGGCATCAAATACGCTACCGCTAGCCCTAATTTCACCCTTGCTAAGTGCAGCGAAAACCCAAGCCGAAACCGAAGCCAGCCAG
This sequence comes from Microcoleus sp. bin38.metabat.b11b12b14.051, assembly GCF_013299165.1. Classification (NCBI taxonomy): domain Bacteria; kingdom Bacillati; phylum Cyanobacteriota; class Cyanophyceae; order Oscillatoriales; family Microcoleaceae; genus Microcoleus; species Microcoleus sp. bin38.metabat.b11b12b14.051. Next base: position 48,900 of record NZ_JAAFKD010000024.1, on the reverse strand, counting down.
CAGCAAGCCAAGATTGCCCAAAATGTTATCAAACAAAGCAGCGATCGCCTTCTCAACTATATCGCCGAAATCTCCTTAGATCCCCAACAGCTAGATAAAATTCAAGACTTCATCCGCCAAGAAAATGACAATCTGCAACAGCAAGCCGGAACCGACACCCCGCCGTGGATCGACGCTAACAACGAGAACATCCAGCAACTAGAAAACCTCCTCGGGTATCACATCAAAGCCCAGCAAACTCTCGCCGCCCAACAAATAGCAGAAGTCACAGACATCGAAACAGAAATCGATTTCACAGACAGACAACTAGCCGCCGCAGCTTCCCCTGAAGCCTACGAGAAACTAGAATCAGAAGTCAGGAATGCTCAAAAAGCAGTCGCAATCGCAGCCGCAGCTTTGGAATCAGCCGATCGCCGTATCGACGAATTAGACAAAGAATTAGCCAAAACCCAGAAAGAACTAGAAAGCTACAGTAGCGAATATATTACCATCCGAAACAGCCAACACGTCATCGCTTCGATCGCCAAAGCGCAAGATACCCTCAAACTCTTCAAAGAAAAACTCACTCTCAAAAAACTCAACAAACTCGAAATAGAGATTACCGACTGTTTTCGCTACCTGTTGCACAAAACCGACCTGGTGCATAGAGTGGCGATCGACACTGACACATTTAGCCTCTCGATTTACGATCCAGAAGGTAAACCAGTACCCAAACACCGACTTTCTGCTGGGGAAAAACAACTGCTGGCGATCGCCTTTTTGTGGGGATTAGCCAGAGTATCCGGGAGACAGTTACCAGTTGCGATCGACACTCCCCTGGGCCGCCTCGACTCCTCCCACAGAAACAACTTAGTTGAAAAGTATTTCCCCTCAGCCAGCCATCAAGTCATCCTGCTTTCTACGGACACGGAGATTAGCCAAGTAGAATATGATAAGTTGCAAGAATTAGAGGCGATCGCCCACTGCTACCTTCTCAACTATGACTCGACAAAACGGCAAACTACCGTCGAACCTGGTTATTTCTGGTAATAAAAAATCGCGCAAAAATTTTTCGTAACCCCCTTGACTTTCACCGGGAGCTGCGGTATGATTTATATCATAATGGGATGGTTGCGAAAATTTTATTTTTGCAACCATCCCATTATATTAGGATATATCCTACTAAAATCACAATACCAAAAAACGTTCTATTTATCAAGCCCGCGCCCTGTAAAAATTTGTAAATTTTGGTTTTCCAACTCAGTTAAAAAAACGTAAATTTAGAGGCTGAGCTTCCTAGATATTAACACCGTTGACAAAATATCCAACAACTCTCAACCTATGGAACCACCAGTCGATCGCATTTGCCTCTCTCAAACAGCCAAAGAGCAACTATCTAAACTCAAACGATCGACTAAAATCGATCGGTGGAACGTTCTGTGCAGGTGGGGATTTTGCCGATCGCTCGCTGAACCCAGCATACCATCCCCAGTTCCGATTCCCAGCGACAGCAATGTGGAATTAAGCTGGGATGTTTTTGGTGGCGATATGGCCGATATTCTGATAATTGCGCTCAAGCAGCGGTGTTATCAAGATAATTTGGGTACGGAAAAGGAAACTCTCGCCAAACAGTTTCGCCTACACTTGCATCGAGGTATTGGCTATTTAGCTGGCGATCCGAATATTAAGAAGATTGAGGATTTGGTGGCGATCGCTCTTTCGCCTGAGAAATTGAGAAATTAAACGAACCACAGGCGAGACGGCTGTTCCACAAAGGAAGAGAAGGGAACGGAAGAGTTTACAATTTATTTGGGAGTGCGATTAGTGTTAATTGTTGGCTGTCCCGGCGGAGAATTTTATGGCAAATCACAAATTTGACCTGATAAAATAGCGGTTGGAAGGAAGTAGATGTTTGAAAGTAGTAGTTGAGGAGTTCCATAGGGCAGTTGTTAAATTCGATGATTTAACAATAGGGAATTGCTTGCGATCGCAGTTACAGCTAACTGTCACTTCCTCCACCGACTCGATCGCCCTCAAGCCCCAAAACTCTCAAACCGTTACTAAATCAAACATTTACCCGATCGGCATCTCTGCATTCCCCAGCCTAAAAGCAGACAATTCCACAACTGTACCAGTAATGCAAACGGTTCGTAGTGAGGACTTTAGTCCGCATCAAAGAAAGGACTAAAGTCCTCACTACGAACCTCACTTAAGCAAAAGCGGGAAAAAATGCCCAACTGGCCCTTGGCCTTCGCCAATATCTAAAGCATATTTCAGAGCAGTAGTAACATAATTCTTTGCTAATGTTACCGATGTAAACAAATCTTTACCTAAAGCTAAATTAGCGGCGATCGCAGCGCTCAATGTGCAACCAGTCCCGTGAGTGTTCGCAGTATCAACAGTCTCGGTTTTCAAGACATCCAACCGCGTACCATCAAACCACACATCAATTCCCCGCAAATCTCCCGCCATCCCGCCACCTTTGACTAAAACAGCTTTCGCGCCCGATCGATAAATCTGTTGCGCCGCCGCCTTCATATCATCTAAACAAACAATCTCTAAACCGCTCAAAATCTCAGCCTCAAACCGATTCGGAGTCACGACAGCCGCCAATGGAATCAAATTATCCCGCAAAAATGCGATCGCCCCGTCATCAATCAGTCGATCGCCCGATCGCGATACCATCACCGGATCGACAACCAAATTCCCTATATTCAAACTCCGTACCTGCGCCGCCACTACCACCATAATTTCCCGGTTTAGCAGCATCCCAGTCTTCGCAGCCTGCACCCCAATATCCCCAACCACCGCCTCAATTTGAGCAGCCACAGCCTCCGCAGCCATTGCATCCACCCGCGTCACACCCAAAGTATTTTGAGCTGTCACGCAGGTTAAAGCACTTGTACCGTGGACGCAGTGAAACGCAAATGTTCGCAAATCTGCCTGAATCCCGGCTCCGCCACCGCTATCAGAACCCGCGATCGTCATTGCAACTGGTATTATTAATTTCTTGGTTTCTGGCATAATGATCTAAAAAAGTAACAACCATCGAAATCCCAAATTTGATTTAATTTTTATGGTTTGATTTCAACAATTGGTTCAGTCATTCCCAGAAATTTTTGTGCTTGTTCGGTGATCCCAAATAGGCGATCGCCATGACAAAAAATTTCCCAAGCCCGAACTCCCATAAAACCAATACCTGCAACCGCCAAAGGCATCGCAGCCGCACCTAAAACCCCAGCAATGGGGGGAAATATCATACAGAGTGTTAACAAAATTCCTGTGATTATACCGCCAGCAATACCAGCTTTAGCAGTGGCCGTGGCGACTTTTTCGACTAACTCTGACTGGCTAATTTTGCCTTCGACGCACAACAGCGAGTTTTCTAAGATCGAAAATACTAACTCAATTACTGCTGCTGCGATCGCCCCTTTAACTGCGGCCCCAACAATTTCGGCAACTGCTGCTTTAAAAGCCGCATCCGCTAAAACTTTCTTGGCGACTGCTAATTCTTCCGCAGTCATATCTGTACCACCACGGGCGCGATTCACCCAAAAATATTCAAAAATCCCGTTAGCAGCTTCGCTTCCGCCTCCATTGGAGTGGGCTTTAATGTGACTCCAATCTTTATCTTGACAAAAATTGCGAATTGCTTCCGGGCCTTGGGCGCGAATTTGGGCGGGGATGGATTCAAATACTTTTGCTGCTTCTTGCACGTTTCGCATCCCGTCGCGCACGCCAGCCCTGGCAAATTTGAATTGCAGATTTTTGGGCAGATTCTCAAAACGGATGTTGTGCGCGACTTTAAAAGCTTCTTCAGTGGCGATCGCCCCAGCGCTAACAATTGAACTTGGTGCTGATTGTACCCAGGCTGTTACTACAGTTGCACTTTCTTGAACTTTAGCAGCCATTTCGTTCGCTAAGTTTTGAGTATCGACAACAGTTTCTTGCAGTTTAATAGTTAGGAATTCTAGCGGATTCTGGTTAATTTCCATTTTGAGCCAGCTTGTATCGTTAATAATAATTCAATTATTCTGACTATAACATTCCTATCACGTGGCACAGGCGTCTCGCCTGTGGCTGCATCTCTAGTTCAAAATTCCCCAACCAAATTAGCTATAATTAAAATTAAGGTAAAGAATTATTGCAAACAACTATGAAACTCACCCGCATCGACCTCAACTCCTGGATCTTCCACATCGCAGGCCAAACTATCTTAGTCGATCCCTGGCTAGTCGATCCTCTCGTATTTTACGGTCAACCCTGGCTGTTCACCGCCTACCACAATACGCCCGTCGCCTTTACTCCCAGCACCTTACCGCCGATCGATCTTATCCTCATTTCCCAAGGCTTAGACGACCACTGTCACAGACCAACTCTCGAAAAGCTCGATCGCACAATTCCCGCGATCGCCTCACCCACCGCCACCAAAGTCCTCAGTAGTTTAGGCTACACCAATATCACATCTTTAGCAAATTGGCAAGAGTCGAAATTTAAAGAAATATTACAAATCACCGCCGTACCCGGAGCCGAAATCCAGCCGGGACAAGAAGAAAACGGCTATCTACTCAAAGATTTAAGCAGTGGCGAGACACTTTATTACGAACCGCACCTACCGCCGCTAGAAAAAGTCAAACAGAAAATAGACACCGTAGACGTAGCCATCACCCCCGTCATCGGTCAAATCTTCCCCTTTCTCGGACAAATCATCATCGGCCCCAAAGAAGCCCTGAAGCTGGCCCAAGCCCTAAAACCTCGGTTTTTTCTGCCTACAACCACAGGAGATATCCGAGCCACAGGTATATTACCAATGTTGGTAAAGTCGATCGGCAGTATCCCCGAATTTCGCGATTTATTAGCAAAATCGGGACTCTCCACCCAACTCCTCGAACCCGAACCCGGACAAACCCTAGAGATTTTAGATTTTAGATTTTAGATTTTAGATTTTTTTGATTGGAGATTGCAGATTGCAGATTATTTAAATCGCATCTGGCATCCACCATTCCACATCTCAATTGATTTTAGATGGGAGATTTGAGAGCAATCCAAAATCCCCAATCCAAAATCTCAAATCCAAAATCTCAAATTATTTGCTTGGGCGGCGATTCCGCAAAAACTCAGGAATATCCAATCCGAAATCCTGCGGTTTTGCTTTTGCATCCTGTGGCTGTTGAGCTGGAGTCACCGGCACAGTTGCAGCCCGCCAAGGAGCATTAACATTTTGCGTGCGCGAAGCCTGAGACGATGAGATCATTTCCCCGGAAAAACCAGTAGCGATCACAGTAATCTTAATTTCGCCCTGAAGCCGCTCGTCAATCACTGCTCCAAAAATAATATTGGCATTGGGATCTACAACTTCGTAAATCGTCTCAGCCGCCGCATTCACCTCATGCAGCGTCATGTCAGTACCGCCAGTGATGTTAAACACGACACCTCTAGCGCCCTCAATAGACGAAGCTTCCAGCAGTGGCGAAGAAATAGCCTGCATTGCAGCTTCCCTAGCCCGCGACTTGCCAGATCCCACGCCGATACCCATCAAAGCTGAACCCGCATCCGCCATTACAGCCCGCACGTCAGCAAAGTCAACATTCACCAAACCGGGAATTGTAATAATGTCAGAAATACCCTGAACCCCTTGGCGCAGGATATCGTCAGCAACTCGGAAAGCTTCTTGTACGGGCATTTGTTCCGAAATAACCGACAGCAGCTTGTCGTTGGGAATCACGATCAGCGTATCCACCCGGCTTTGCAAAGCGGCGATTCCTTCTTCAGCTTGGCTGGTGCGCCGCCGTCCCTCAAACGTGAAAGGCCGCGTTACTATGCCCACAGTCAAAGCGCCCATTTCCTTAGCCACTTCCGCCACAATCGGAGCCGCGCCCGTGCCCGTACCCCCGCCCATGCCGGCCGTGATAAACACTAAATCGGCGTGATTCAAAGCATTAGCAACTTCGTCGCGAGATTCTTCTGCTGCCTTTTGTCCGATCGCCGGATTGCCGCCCGCGCCCAAACCCCGCGTCAATTTTTGGCCTACTTGCAAGCGTTTCGGAGCATTTGACAGCACCAGAGCTTGGGAATCGGTATTCACGCACCAAAACTCGACGCCAGAAACCTCGCTCGCAATCATCCGGTTAACTGCGTTGCCGCCACCCCCGCCGACGCCAATTACTTTAATTTTGGCGGCACTGCTGGGCATTATGTCTTTGGGATTGACCATAGGATCTATATCAATACTATCTACATTTACATAACCAGACTTGCGTCTAAACGGATTGGCGGAATCGATTGCCACCGGAAAATTTTTTACTTCTTCCGAAGGGGGACTGTCTTGGTCAGACCCCTGACTATTATTAAGCTTCATTAGAGTCGGGGATGGTAGATTACAGCTTTTTAACTTAACTAAACGCCAATTCACGATCAACTATAGGCGATCGTTGCGCGAAAAACTAACATCGGTCGAGGCTCAATGTTAGCAATCTCCGATTTGGCCGGTGTTGCTCGCCCCTACCTCGTCGATACTCAATCTAGGTGCTTGTGCAGAAGGTACTTCTGGGCAAGGCAAAAGGTAAAAAATGGCTGCTAGCCCCGGACGCATTGGGATGGAAAGAAAAATCATAATTTTTTTTGCCGACGCGGATCGGTATCAAAAAAGTGTCCTTATTTCCAGCCCTGCGTATTGATGCCCAGAGGTAAAAATTTTGCGCCCCGACGATCGATAGCTTCTGCCCTTGACGGAGACACTGGCTCAATTGGTGCCCGGAGTTGGTGCGGGAGTTGAACTCTCCAAACTAGGGGGGGGTTCTGGCAAGTGGACGATCGGGGCAGCAGGATTTTTCAAGTCAATGTAGGCTATTTTGCTTGAATCTAGCTGTTTTGGCAATTGTCGCATTCGGTCTAAAACCTGAAGTTGCGAAGCCGTCTTAGAACTGTACGGCCCTAAGTGTACCGTACCGATCTCTGTTTTCAAGATCAAATTATTTGGGTTTTGCCAATCTATCTCGAACACTTTTACCGTCAAGCCACTGAGTCCTTGGTAAAACTTCGCCCAAGAGGCGCGATACTGTTCCAAAGACCCAATAACTTTTAAAGTTGGCAAAGAATGCTGAGGCTGCGTTCCCTGAGCGCTGCCTGGAACGATCGAACTATTCTGCGATCGCACAGCAGCATAACTATCCGACGGCATCCAACCTCCGCGAGCATCCAGCCACCCCACTTTTTCCTTGTCGCTAGATTTCAACACCGCCGTCGGCTGCGCCACCGCCACCGGCAGCCGTTCTACCACTTCTACAGTCAAAGAAGGCGGAAACAAGTTGCGAGTCACCTTCGCTTTGGCGATCGGCCCCGTTGACTCCAGCTTTTGCGCCAGGGTCTGAGGTTGAATCCCCCACAACGACTGCGGGTAAGACAGCGGTACCAAAGAGCGCACGGCCTTGTCCGAGAGCCACTGATTGCCCTCTACCTTTACTTGTTCCGATCGGGCAATCAACCAAGCTGGCTGTCCAATCCACCACAGCAAACCAGCAGCCATCGCCCCCGCTGCCACCGTTTGCCACACCACGGCCGCCGAGCGAGCGCGACGAATCCGCCGCAACTCTTCGCGTCTGCGCCCTAACTCTGTTTGAGAAACTGCTCCAAAACTAGCCATCTACACTCTTGACAATTTAGTAAGGATTCGCAAAAATTCAAAACTCTTTCATCTCTCCAACGCAGCCCCCTACCCCCATACCATTTAACCAGATCCCCGCGAAATTACCCAGTATTCGGTCTATATCAGTATAATTACTGAGATAGCTAGGTAATTAAAAATTCAGAATTTTTAATTTAAAAATTCAGTGCAGTCCGGTTGATTAGCAGATAGAGGTTGTTTGGGTATTTAGGGCATTACCCCACAGGGCAAAGGGTGACAAATCAAACTAAACTCAACAAAAGAAAGTTTAGACTTTCGATTAACTTTTTAACTTTTATTCGGCTTCAATTGTGATCGCACTCGAATTAGACAGATTTTATAAAGCCTGCAACCCGAGCAAGACCCTGGTCGCAGGAGACCCAGGAGATTATCAATACTACATCGATTTTGGTTCCGTACGGGGCGGCAAAATCATTGAATCTTTACAGCGAACCATCACCCGGATCTCCCCCGACCAGCCAACCTGTCAGCTATTTACAGGACATATCGGCTGTGGCAAATCTACTGAATTGTTTCGACTCAAAGCTGAGCTAGAGCAAGATGGTTTTTGCGTCGTCTACTTCGAGTCTTCCCAAGACTTAGACATGGGCGATGTAGACATCAGCGATATTTTGCTGAGCATTGCTCGCCAAGTCAGCGAAACGATGGAATCCGCCAGAATCAAACTCAGACCGAGCTACTTTACCAATCTGTTTGCAGAAGTGGCAGAATTTTTGCAGACTCCCATAGATTTGTCAGCGGAAGCCGAGTTATCTATAGGCATTGCTCGAGTTACTGCTAAAACTAAAGATTCTCCCAAACTGCGATCGCAACTCAGGCAATATCTCGAACCCCGCACCAATAGCATATTGCAGTCGATCAACGAAGAACTCCTCGATCGAGCTAACGCCGAACTCAAGCACCAAGGCAAAAAAGGACTCGCAGTCATCGTGGACAACCTCGATCGCCTCGACCCTTCGGTCAAACCCAGCGGACGCACCCAGCCAGAATACTTGTTTTTAGACCGCGGCGAACAGTTGAAAAAACTCAATTGCCACGTCGTCTATACGATTCCTCTGACTTTGATTTTTTCCAACGACTTTGGCCGTCTCGCCAGTCGATTTGGAGTCAAACCCAAGGTGATGCCGATGGTACCAGTGCAAATGCGATCGGGCGAGGATCACATCGAAGGAATGGCACTGTTGCGGCAACTCGTATTGGCTAGAGCTTTCCCCACAGTTCCTCCGGCTCAACGCATCAATTTGATTACTAAAGTATTTGACTCTCCCGAAACTTTAGACAGGCTCTGCCGGATTAGTGGTGGCCATGTTCGCAATCTACTGATGCTCTTGTATAGCTGTTTGCAGCACGAAGATCCCCCCTTCTCTCGCGAATGCCTCGAAAGCGTTATTCAAGAATATCGCGATGACCTTTTGGGAGCCATCAATGACACGGAATGGGAACTGCTGTTTCAAGTCGTCAAGCGACAAAGTGTAACCGGCGAAGAAGAATCTCAAATCTTGTTGCGGAGTATGTTTGTTTTTGAATACCGAGATCAAGAAGGTCGCTGGTTTGGTATCAATCCAGCCCTAGCAGAAACCAAAAAATATCAGGAGTGGCAGCAGCGCGCTCACCAAAAATAGTGAGGATTTTTGAGCTGGTGAGAGCGACTCTCAGAACCCTTTGTTCCTGTGACCGCAGCAACTGTTTAACACCATTTATTCAAAATAATGCAACGGTTGGCGAGTTCAAAACCACGAGCTTCTTCAGTCATTCCTAATTCTTGCATCTTAATGGAAAATAGAAAATGCAAAGCCTATAACTTTTAATTGACTGCTCGCAACTCGGAACTCGTACAATCTATTACAGGCATCAGTTAGCGGTTATTGTCGCTGGCTGATTTTTGTTGACTTGTGGCTGCACGCCACGTATTTTGTGGTGGCATCCACATTTGACACCAGCTAGGACTTGCCCCAATCTCAACTCTCATATCTGCAATGCCAGACCCCCTATTTCTATTTTTATCTGTTGCTATTAGTCTCAAGTAACCTATCTATATCGACAAGTTGATTGCTTTTTTGCTTAATAAGTGCTACACATACATCTGAGTTATTTGCTAACAGCTATTTTCTGGTATTATCCTAAATTTGAGGGTCGGATATTGATGGTCTGTAGCAATTTATCTGTAGCCGAGTAAAAAATCTATAAGGCTGCCTTTAAGTTTTACTGCCAAGTCTCGCATTCTCTGAGATTGAGAGCTATGATGTGTTTAGATTAAACCTAGTGACTATGTAGGTATTCATAGGAGAAGGACAAAAAACTACGTATTCCTACAGATATAAAGCGCCAGACAGATACGGGTATCTCTCAGTAGATACGGTTTCATTCAGGCTCTGCGATCGTTAGGTAATTGATTTCTGCAAAAGGGGTGCACGCATGACCGATCTGCTTAAACTACAAGAAACTGCCAGGTACAACGAGCGATCGCTCAAAACTCTGGTACGCTCGATCACGATGTCTCAACAGCAATTCTCGCTAATTTTGGTGCGGTGCAACTACGAGCAGTTGCGCCAGCACATAGCACAGCGCCTGCGAGAAATGTCCCCAGTTCCAATTCAAGATATCGTCCTGCCAGCTTCAGTCAAAACTCTCTACACTACCCTGCGGGCAAATACTTTCCCCAGCGGGTCTTCGCCTGTCGGTTCTGCCTCGGCTGTGATGGTATTCGGCTTAGAAACAGTAGTAGCGATCGACGAACTGATGGCCTCTACAAATCAAGTGCGAGACGAATTTCGCAAAAATTTTTCCTGTCCAGTCATTTTGTGGGTAACAGATGACATCGTGAATAAAATGATTCGTCTGGCTCCGGATTTCAAAAGTTGGGCCGCCGCCACCATAAAATTTGAAATGGCCGTTGACGAATTAATTAATTTCCTCACGCAACGCGCGGATACCATATTTAAAGTAGGCGAAATCAACCAAGAACTGGGGGGCAGCACCGCTGGCACTAGCCCCGTCTTTGCCGCCGCCGGAGAAACCGACTGGGACAAACGCCCCACGGAGCGGGAAACCCTCGCCGGAGAACCGTTTCTCACCCTGAGAGCTCAACCCCAAAACGAACGAGCATCAGATGTCAGTTTTTATTCGCCTTTGAGTCCTGGCAATACCCTCGATTTGGCGATCGGCTCTTTGTCGCGTCGAGAACTAGAATTAGCTTTAAAAGATCTGCACAATCGCGGTCAAGAACTAGAACCCGCCCTCAAAGCCAGCCTGCAATTCGTTCTGGGTCGAGATTACTATGTCAGCGACCAAACCGAAACCGCCTTAATTCACTACCAAGAAAGCCTAGCATTTTGGCAGCAGCAAACCGGCAACTGGGAACTGGCAAACTGGGAATATTCCGAAAACCGACCAACTTTCTCCTCTTGTTTGTCGAATCCTGTCCCCAATATTTTATTTTTAGAGAGAGAAGGGATCGTGCTGTTTCACATAGCTTTGTGTCACCGCCTGCAAGCAGCGCGCAATCCCGTAGCCAACCGCCACCACTGGGAACAAGCTTGGATTAGCCTGGAACAATCTAGAAATGCTTTCTCTCTTGCAGAGCGCCCGGAATTGGTAGCTGAGGTGACAGCACACCTGGGACAAGTGCTGCAACGCCTGAAAGCTTGGGGAGAGTTGCAAGCATTAGCGGAAAACTCTTTGCAGTTGCACTTCACTTACGGTACTCCCAGCCAACTAGCTCAAGATTACGGCTTTTTGGCAGAAGTTGCGCTGCAAGAGTCGAGATGGAGTCAAGCCCGCCAGCTAGCCGAGTTGGCTTTGGCAATTTTGGATCAAACCCCTAACGATTTGAGATTGCTGATTGAAGATTTGAGATTGGGGTTTGAGGGAAATTATCCAGAATTTGTAGGTACTAACGAGTCGAGTAACGATCCCAAATCTAAAATTCAACATCCCAAATCCGATCGCAGTTCGTATCTGTTACTGTTAGCCCGAAGCTTGCGACAGTTAGGCCAGTGGGAAGCGGCGGTGCATTCTTTAGAATTGGCTCAAGTTCAAAGCGAGCCGAAGTACGATCCCCGCCTTTACATTGATATTTTGACTGAACTGCAAGCGGTTTATTTTGAGCAGGGAGAGTATCTCAAAGCTTTTCGGATTAAAAAAACCCAGCGCTCGATCGAGTATCAATACGGATTTAGAGCTTTTATCGGAGCTAGCCAATTGCAGCAGCAGCGACAAGCGGTCAATCCTTCGAGCCCGTCAGCTCAAAATCAAGCGGCGATCGCAGCGTCGATGACAGCTTATTCGCGCCAAAAAGACATCAATAAGTTGCTCGAAAGAATTAGCCGGGACGACCATAAATTAACTATTATTCACGGGCCCAGCGGAGTCGGGAAAAGTTCTCTAGTCAACGCCGGCTTAGTACCTGCTCTGAAAAATATTACTCCGGGGGCGCGCGATACCTTGCCCGTAGTAATCAAAGTTTACAGCGACTGGCTGGTGGAATTAGAAAATGCTTTGAACGGCGCACTGCACGACAAACAAGCCGAAGAAGAAAGGAAATTAATCGCCAAAGGAGTACAGGAAATACACAAAAAAAGTTGCTCTGTTATCCCCGCTCGCAGCTCGGAAACTTCTTCTTTTATTATAGATCAATTGCGCGACAATGCCGAAAATAATTTGTTGACAGTGCTGATTTTCGATCAATTTGAAGAATTTTTCTTTGTATCGACCTCAGTGGCACAAAGACAGCTTTTTTATAACTTTTTGCGCTTGTTTTTGAACCTGCCTTATGTCAAGGTAATTTTGTGCTTGCGCGAAGATTATTTGCACTACTTGCTCGACTGCGATCGCTTCCCCGACCTCGACGCCATTAACAATAATATTCTCGACAAAAGCATCCGCTACCAACTGCGGAGTTTTTCGCTCAAAGATGCGCGGGCTGTGATCGGACACTTGACAGAACGGGCGGAATATTATTTAGATCCGGCACTGATCGATGCCTTCGTGGCAGATTTAGCAGACGAACTGCAAGAAGTGCGACCGATCGAACTACAGGTGGTGGGAGCGCAACTGCAAGAAGAAGGAATTACAAGTTTATCACAATACCAGCAATTGGGCGACAATCCCAAAGCAGAATTAGTCAAGCGATCGCTCGAAGGAGTCATCTCGGACTGCGGCTTGGTTAACGAAGACGCAGCCTGGAAAATCTTGTTTTCCCTGACAGATGAAAGAGGAGTGCGCCTGATCAAAACCAAACACGAACTCTCGTTAGTGACAGGCCAGCAGCCCGCAGAGGCGGCAGAAACTGAATTGTTGGCGACCGGAAACAGGGGCAGAATTCCGCTACAGCTAGAGTTCGCAAAACAACCTGAAATCGCACCCAATAAAACCGACAATCTCGAATTAATTTTAGACATTTTAGTCGGGCACGGATTGTTATTTTTGCTGCGGGAAGCGCCGGAAGACCGCTATCAATTAGTACACGACTATTTAGTGCGGCCGATCCGCCAAAGATTTGGCTTAGAAGCCAGACTGCACAAAGCAGAAGCAGACAAAAAGATGAGTCAAGCACAGCTCTACCGAGCGAATACTTTTCTCAAACAAATGCTGGGAGTAGCAGCGATCGGAGTCATGCTGCTAACCAGTTCCACCATCGCCGCCGTCAACTTTTGGTGGCGGGCAGTCGGTCAAAAACAACTAGCTGTCGCTCAAACTCAGCGAGCCGAAATCAGTACCTTAACCGCAGCTTCTGAAGCTCTTTATTTCTCAAACAACAAATTTGACGCCATGATGGAAAGTTTGAGAGCGGGTAAAAAGTGGAGACAGATCGAACACTCCCAGGAAATGCACACGCTCAAGGACACAGAAATTTTGATTTCTGCCGCCCTCCAGCAGGCAGTTTATGGGGTCAAAGAACTCAACCGGTTGGAGGGACACGGCGATGTAGTTTGGGGTCTGAGTTTCAGTCCTGACGGTCAAACAATAGCTTCTGCCAGCGTGGATAAAACTGTCAAACTGTGGAAGCGGGACGGCACGATGCTGGCAACTTTTAAAGGTCACACTAACAGCGTGGCTTGTGTGGCGTTCAGTCCAGATAACAAAACTATCGCCTCGGCAAGTTTAGATAAAACTGTCAAACTTTGGAAAACTGACGGCACAATACTGGCAACTTTGACAGGTCACACTAACAGCGTTACTAGCGTCACTTTTAGCCCCGACGGTCAAACGATCGCCAGTGCATCTAGAGACAAAACAGTCAAACTGTGGAAAAGTGACGGTACGTTGCTCAGAACGATCGAACAACAAGCTCCGGTAAATTGGCTCAGCTTCAGCCGCGACGGCAAAAGCGTCGCTGTAGCCAGCGATGACGGTAGTGTAAAACTGTGGAGTTCTGACGGCAAGTTAATCGCGACTCTGTGGCACAGCGAAAACAAAAAACCCTTGAAAGTTTACGCCGTCAGTTTCTCGCCCGACGGTGAAACCATCGCCACTGCTGGAGAAGACACGACGGTAAAAATCTGGAACATCGCTGCACTCAAACACCCTGGAACCAAAAAATCAACAAGGGCTAACGGCGAACTGCTAGCAACATTGCGGGGTCACAGCAAGTGGGTATTTGGTGTCAGTTTCTCTCCCGACGGACAAACACTGGCTTCTGGAGGTGCAGATGGAACTGTCAAACTTTGGAGTCTGACTAATGTTGGTGACAAACGCCCGACCGATGCTAGCAATATTAAACCGGAAAGCCGCTTGTTGAGAACTTTTGAGGGACACGCCGATCGAGTTACTCAGGTAAGTTTTAGCCCCGATGGTAAAACCTTGGCTTCAGCAAGTTTTGATAAAACTGTCCGGCTGTGGCGCCTCGATGATGTACCGCTCAAAACTCTAGACGGACACCAAAACCGGGTGCAAAGCGTTACTTTCAGCCCCGATGGCCAGCTACTGGCTTCTGCTTCAACAGACAAAACCATCAAAATCTGGAGCCGCACGGGACTTTTGCTCGAAACCTTGGAAGGACATACTCAGAGAGTCTCCAGCGTCAGTTTCAGTCCCGACGGCCAGCTACTGGCTTCTGCGAGTTATGACAAAACGGTGAAAGTCTGGAACCTCAAAGAAGATCGGATTAAGAATATTCTGCCTTGTCCTTCGGCTCCGCTGTTCCCGTGTTCGCCCTCTGTGTTGTTGACTCTCGAAGGCCACGCCGACAGCGTGATGAGCGTTAGTTTTAGTCCCGACAGCGAGATAATCGCTTCGGCGAGCAAAGACAAGACGGTGAAACTGTGGACGAGAAACGGCAGGTTGATTAAGACTTTGACGGGACACAAAGGTTGGGTGACTGGGGTGACATTCAGCCCCAACGGAGAAATGCTGGCTTCTGCGAGCGATGACGGTACTGTCAGACTCTGGAATCGGGACGGTGGTTTGCTGAGGACTTTTGAAGGGGCTCACAATAGTTTTGTGTTGGGGGTGGCTTTTAGCCCTGATGGTAAAATGCTGGCTTCGGCGGGTTACGACAATTCGGTGAAGCTGTGGAAGGTTGACGGGACTTTGGTAGCGACGCTGCTCAAGGGTTCTAGTGACAGCGTTACTAGCGTGAGTTTTAGCCCGGATGGTTTGTTGGTGGCTTCGGGCAGTTACGATCACAAGGTGAAGCTGTGGAGCCGCAGCGGAACGTTGCTGAAAACTTTGACCGGTCACAGGGATAGCGTGATGAGCGTGAGTTTTAGCCCGGATGGCAAGGTTCTGGCTTCTGCTGGGCGCGACAATCGCGTGATTTTGTGGAATTTGGATCTGGACGATTTGCTGGTGAGGGGCTGCGATTGGGTGGGGGATTATCTCAGAACTAATCCTAATGTGAGCGATCGCGATCGGCGTCTCTGTGATGGGGTGGCGACCAAATCTCAGCTTTAGGTGATGGGACATGAAGCAAGACCTAACGGCTGGAAGCTCAGCAACGGCGGGAGGAAAAGCAACCTCTCCGGGTCAGACACTACCCCGCCGTTGGTTGCAGCGCCTTGTTAGGCTCAGTGGCCGGACAATGGAAGTGGACAGATTTCCATGACTTGAATCAAGCCATGCTCAATGGTGAAGCGATGACCAACCTGCTCATCAGCAATCACGCTTCCAGCCAGATCGCGCACGACCTGATGCACATCGACTAAAATCCGCCCGCCCTCCTCTGGGTGAAAGGCAATCGGCTCCACATTCCCATTGATCTCGCTCCATTGCTCCGTCCAGTAAGCGCGGATTTCTTCATGGCCACGGACAAAACCGCCTTTGAACGCTCGCGGCCAAGCCACGTCAGGAGTCATTGTGGCGAGGGCGGCGTCAATATCTCGCGCGTTGAAGGCAGCGTAGGCCGCGCGTAGCAGTTCAATTAGGAGTGCAGATTTATCTGGCATAAGAGCTGTGGTGAAGGACATACAGCAGGGCTTAACAATTCTTATTCTGAACGCTTCGGCATAAGACCGCAGCGGGTGAGATAGATCCCATGATTCTGCATAACACCATAACACCTTAATGTGGGGCTGATGCCGACTCTTTCGGCACAATAGGGCTGTTTTTGAGTTGTTCGGCAATCATCCGTCCTCCTCTATGCCTCACAATACATATTTTGCACCTCTTGTCAATGCGTAAGTCCTAGAATATTCAAGCCTGGGTTTGGTATCAATACTCCAAACTCAAAACTATTTCCCCTTCCGCTTGTTCTCGGCTTCCTGTAAAGTAAATAATTGTAAAGAAATATGAGTTTTATCTTATCCTCAGGTTAAAACCACCAGCTAACCTTCACAATTAAGACCCAGATTAGAAGTTCCTATGTCACAGTTTTTTCCGCGCCAATTCCTCGCCTCTGCTGTCGCCTTGTTTCTGGCTTTGTCGGTGTGGACGATCGCACCTGCGGCCCATGCTTTCAACAACCCCGATTTGTTGCCGCAAGTTCAGACGCCGATTATTGACTTAGCTAAAGCCCTTACGGATATTGAAGAAGAGGGACTGGCCAAAAATTTAAACGCCTTTGAAGCCGAAACAGGTTGGAAGCTGCGAGTGCTGACTCAGTACGATCGCACGCCCGGTTTGGCTGTCAAAAGTTATTGGGGCTTGGATAATAAAAGCGTGTTGCTAGTTGCTGACCCCCGCGGTGGCAATTTGCTGAATTTTAATGTGGGCGATGCACTGTATCCGCTGCTGCCGCGCACTTTTTGGGTGGAACTGCAAACCCGCTACGGTAATCAGTTTTTTGTGCGGGACAATGGCGAAGATAGATCGATCATTGAATCTTTGGAGTCGATAGAAGGCTGTTTGCGTCAGGGCGGGTGCCGCGTGGTTCCCGGTTTGCCTAGGGAACAGTGGGTGCTGACTTTAATTACATCGGTGCTTGGCGGCGTGATCTGCGGGTTTGCGGCTCAGCCTCGGAAACCGGGACAGGGTGTGGCTTGGCAGTGGGCGCTGATTTTTTCGCCGCTGTGGGGGATTCTGTTTTTGGCTTTCGGACTTGGGCCTGTGGTAACTCGGACTTCCGACTGGCTGCCTGTGGCTCGGAATGTGGCCGGTTTTGCGATCGGGGCTTTGGTAGCATTTTTGACTCCAGTATTGGGCAAGTCTCCTTCAGAGGAAACTTAGTTTTTTGGGAGTCATTGGTCATTCGTCATTAGTCATTCGTCATTAGTCATTCGTCATCAGTCATTGGTGTGATACCAATTTTATAAAGATTTGCTAGAGATGAACTCTTAGCCCCCCCTTAGTAAGGGGGGGTTGGGGGGGGTGATTGCATAACACTACTTTAGAAAAATGGTGTGATTCTTAGAAACCGGGTTTTTTAGGGAATCTGGGGGCTACAACCAGTTAAATCGTCAAAAAACCCGGTTTCTGGGCCGCGCGCTCAAGTCCAAAGAAACCGGGTTTTTTGGGTTTTTCTGGGGTGTGCAGCGAAGTTAGCTCGTGCAAAAACCCGGTTTCTGCCCCCGGCGCCAGTCTTGAGATGATTGGTGGGCTACCAAAAGTGCCAAAAATCCGCTCTAGACAAATAACTAATGACCGATGACTAATGACTAATCGCTAAAAGCTGGTAAGCTAATACCTAACAATTCACAGGCGACAGCTCTCCAACAAATGGAATGGCACGTAAGCGATGCCCAGAGTCTGGGATTAATTGATAACGAAATTGGCGACCACGGTTTTTCTGCGGCGGAGTATGAAATAGTCCGCCGTGTGATTTATGCGACTGCTGATTTTGAGTACAAGTCTTTAATTAGTTTTTCCGATCAGGCTTTGCAAGCCGGGGCGGCAGCTTTGGCTGCTCGAACTACGATCGTGGTAGATGTGCCGATGGTGCAGGTGGGGATTACGCCACAAATTCAAACTACCTTTGCGAATCCGGTTTACTGTTCGATGGAGGCTTTGACGCGCCCTCAAAAGGAACGGACTCGGGCGGCTTGGGGGATTGAAACTTTGGCCAGACGCTATCCTGAGGGGATTTTTGTGGTTGGCCAGGCTCAAACTGCTTTGTCGGCGCTGGTGGATTTGATTGAGGCGGAGGAAATTCGGCCGGCTTTGGTGATTGGGACTCCTTCTGGGTTTGTTGGGGTTGACGTGGCTAAGTCGCGGCTGCACGATTCGATGATTCCTCACATTCGGATTGAGGGGCGCAAGGGTTCTGCGGTGGTGGCTGTGGCGATTGTTAACGGTTTGGTGGATTTGGCTTGGCAAGCCTACGGCCAAGAGGGTAACAGTTGATGCTGTTTGCTACGGGAATTGGGCGGGCATTGTTGGCACCGCCCGCACAGGAATTGGTTTATTTGCAATTTACAGTGTCATTGCCAACGAAGTGAAGCAATCGCAGTAGACTTCCGTCTTAACCGCTTTGTGAGGTACGTCGCTACAACAGTTAACAGTTAACAGTTAACAGTTAACAGTTAACAGTTAACAGTTAACTGTTAACGGTGCTTGATTTTTGGTAGGATTTTCTTGAGTTGTCCGATCGCCCATACGGCCATCCACACGCCAAATCCTGCACCGAGGCTAATCAGCAACACCAGTATAAATGACGGGATTTCGATGTTGCTCAATGGAAAGTAAAATTTGCGATCTGGCGGATCTTGTTTGATCAGATAAGGGGCTACACTGGCTACTATCGCCACAAATCCCAAAGTTGAACCTACTGTTTGAATGGTTGCTTGTAATTCTGTATCGCGACGGGCTTCTTCGATCGCCACTATGCCCCTAATTGCTTCCATCGCATTGTCTAGGGAACCTGTACCGTGTTTGAAGTAAGCTAGATCGGCTGTGATCTGTTGTTGAAATCGCGGGCAGGTTTCTTTGCTGAATAATTTTAGGAATTTCAAATCGGCATCCCTATCATTATAATTTTTTCGGGATTTGATGTCAAGACTTATTTGATTTAATTTATCTTGGTAATTTTTGGCGTTAATGGCGATCGTATTTTGGCGAATTTCCAAATCCATCAGCCATCGGGCATACTTAACAGCGCGGGGAGGCATTTCGATAATCTGACGTGCGAGATATTGAAATTTCTCTGCTGTTAAACCGGCATCCTTCGATTCTCGCTGATCCGCTTCGTCATCGTCGAAATACTGCTGAAAAGTTCTGTCAATATGCTGTTCAATTTGTTCGTATTCCTGGCGGATTTCGGAGTAGTAGGCGCGGCTTTCTTGGTAGGCGCGGATGACTTTGTGGCGGTACAAGAATAAATCTATAAAATCAGTGTACCGCAAATCCCAGATATCGCTGGTTGTTTGACTGTTGAAAAACCAAATCAGAATATGTCCGAAATCATCTGGGTAATTGGGATCGCCGTATTCCAGAATCGGACTGCCGAATAATTCGCCTTCACGGTACAATTCTGGTAGGACTTCGCCGGAAATCAAAGATTTAAGACATTGTTGACCTAAATTTTTGATAAACTGGGAATCTTGCTCTGCTTCTGCTTTTTGTGGTTCGTTTAGCCAAGCGGTAAGCAGCAGAGTTTGACCGAAATAACTGTTAACTGAGTTTGGCAGCAAGCAGTTGTCGGGATTGAATTCACCGAAGATGCTAGGATTGACATTAGGTGTGTTAGTGCCGTTAGTTTTTTCGGGGACGCGAAGGTTGAAGGCTAAGGCGTAACTGTCAGATATTCGCAGCGGTTGGGCAAATCCGGCGAGGGAAAGCGGCTGATTGTCATGTTTGATTTGTTTGGCTAAAAATAGGGAACCGCGATTGTTGACAGCAGTTTTGATAATCAGGTTGACGCGGCGGCCTCGCGGTTGGTCGGTTCTGTTGTAGAGTAAGTTTGTCTGGTTAAATTCGGCATTAATCTTGAGTTTTTCTTGGAGTATCTCGTTGCACTTTTCCCAGAGGAGTTGCGGATTGCTATGGGGAGTTGAGGTTGCGGGTAAGGTTGGTTGTTGGGAGTTGCTAGGATAATTTGAGTCTGATGATATGGTGTCCCAAACGTGGAAGGCGAATAAATGAACGTTTGGGGCGTATACTTGGTTATTTGGATTCATTATTTGTATCGCGAGTATTGAGCGCGCCCGGTTGTTGTCCTTTTTTGTAAGCGTCCATGATAGTTTTAGGTATGATTTTGGTAAGATTTTCTAGAGGTGGTAGTGTGGTTGGAAGGGCTTCGCCCGGATCGGAGATTTCTCGCACACTTCTTCTTAATTCCTCTCCTAGACTGTTCTCGGCACACCATTTGCTGATAATCATGGCAATGGAAAACGAATCATCATCTGCCGCGGTTGCTATTTCTGCTGCTAAACTTGGTAAATTTGCCCATGCTGTCTGATTAAAAGTATTCTGCTTGTCGTGCAGCCATTTCAGCAAGATAGCGATAATTTTGTCAGCATCCATAATATAATCCTCCGTTAATAAAATGACAAGTTCGTAGTGAGGACTTTAGTCCTTCATCAGGTTCGTAGTGAGGACTTTAGTCATTCATCCAGGTTCGTAGTGAGGACTTTAGTCCTTCATCCAGGTTCGTAGTGAGGACTTTAGTCCTTCTTCCAGGTTCGTAGTGAGGACTTTAGTCCTTCTTCCCAAAGTCTTAACGGACTGAAGTCCGTACTACGAACCTATTGGAATGCAAGTCCTTCATCCAGGTTAGTAGTGAGGACTTTAGTCCTTCTTCCCAAAGTCTTAACGGACTGAAGTCCGTACTACGAACCTATTGCGAACCTATGGTAATATTTTACCTTAAATTTTGTGTTTCCCCCTAATATCCCGTAGCAAAGAAAGCTGCCCAATACCACGGCTTCGAGAATGGCTGTTTCTCTGTCGATGCCATTACCCACAGTTGAGCACTTTGTCGGGATTTTTTATCTAAATTTAATAATTCAATCCAACTCGTAAACTCCTCGCGGGTGATGGCGCGCATCCAGTTTTGCGTGGCATTTAAGGCGAGGGCTACTGAAACTTGTGGTAGCAATTCCTGGTAAAACTTGATCATGAATATAGCTGTGGCAAAATCATCGACTTTCCATAAAGTGCTGACAACATTCATACTCCCAGCATACAAGAAGCCGCTGGGTAAACCAATGTATTCATCTGTCATCGTTGTTGAGTCGGTTAACCCGGTTTCGCAGGCGGAGAGTGTGACAAGATTGCACTGCGATAACTCTAGTTTGGCAAAGATTTCTTCTAAGGTGAGGCATTTTTCGGGGATGACTGTTTTGCCGCTTCGCATTCTCACATAACGTGCAGTTTCGGGCATATCCTCTTGAAGCCCCCCCTTAGCAACGGGGGATTGCGTGGGGTTAATTTCTGAATCTGTCGCAATCTCATTCTCTTGAAGCCCCCCCTTAGCCAGGGGGGGTTGGGGGGGGTTAATTTCCGAGGCTGATTCTATCTCATTCTCTTGAAGCCCCCCCTTAGCAAGGGGGGGTTGGGGGGGGTTAATTTCCGAGGCTGATTCTACGGAACCGGCTAAGGCTAATAAGGATAGCAGCGGATTGTCAAAGTTGAAGACTCCGTGACAGGAAAAGTGGATATAGCTGGCGTTTGATAGGTTTTTGACGTTTTCGGTGAAGGCGATTTTGGTGGCTTGGCTTTTGATTAAGATGTCGTGGGGATTGAATCTTTGTTTGATGGTTTCTACTTCCATGTCGGCGTTGGCTAAGTCTTCGGTGGGATTCTGAATCGCAAATAATGGTTGTGATTCGGGGAGGATTGATGCGCGGGTTTTGAGGCGGTTTTGGACGAGTTGCAGTAGTTGCAAGCTGGGGGCATATTTTACTCCGTTGGGGAAGCAATCTAGCAGGTTTTTTGTAGGGGCGGTGCCCCCGTGCCCGCCCTTATTTTCCAATGTGAATGGTAGGGCGTGGAGGGGGAAAAGGTGCAGGTAACGGTGGGGGACTAGGATTAATTGATCGCAATCTTTGGGGATTTGGGCGACTATTTGGTTGAGGCGCAATATTTGGGAGAGTTGTTGCAGTTTTTGGGGTAAGCTGTTTTGCCAGATTAGGTTGGTTTGTTTGTCGCCGCGATATTCGTTGAGATATTCGTCTTTCCAGGTTTCTAATTCGGTTGTTTGGGCGCAGGTGATGGGGATTGATTGTATTTTGTTGTGGGTGATGATGAAGCAAGATCCCCCCCAGTCTTGGGAGTTGAAGTTATCGGGTTTGCCGATGTACCATTCTATGATGGCGGTTTTTTTGTCTAATGTTTGCTGGAATTCGGTGATGTTTAGGGGGGCGACTTTTTGGGTTAGCTGGAATTCTGATTCTCGCTGTTTGAAGGGTTCGAGGAATTCGGCTAGTTGCTGCAATGCTGTTGCTAAGTTGTCTGTTTGTTGTTGTTGCGATTCGGGGGTGAGGGTGCGGGTTTGAGTTGTGCGTTGTGTGTCTGAGTCTTCGGGAACCCCCCCCGGCCCCCCCTTGGTAAGGGGGGGGAGAAAGAGGGGGAGTTGAGTCTTCGGGAACCCCCCCGGCCCCCCCTTGGTAAGGGGGGGAGAAAGAGGGGGAGTTGGTGTTGGTGTTTCTAGGGATTGTTGGGCGGCGGCGATTTGGCGGCGCAAGTCTCGAAGTTGTTGTTTTTGGGGTTCGGTGGCGGTTTTGGGATAGATTTCGCTGTTGGTGAAGAGTTCGACTAGGTAGCGGGATTTGCTGCGTTCTACGGTTTGGACTGCTTTGTGATATTGTTGGTGGTTGATGCAGGATTGCATCATTTTTTCGTAGATGTTGAGGTTTTCTTCTATTAGTTCTTGTTTGCGGGTTAGGGATGTTACCCATTCGCGACTTTGTTCGACTGCTTCGATCGCTTTTTCGTAGCCGAAGATGGCTGTTTCCCACAAGCTTTCGTCAAATCCTAAATTGCCTAGGTTTCGGCCTGTTTCTAGACAGCCAAGGGGTAAGGTGGTAGGAGTTCGGAATTCTAAAGCTGCTTTATGAGATTTAATCGCCCTTTCTAAATTATCACCCCTGTCTCCCTTGATTCTGTCACTGTAAGCTTCTCCCAAATTATTTTGAGTCATAGCCCAATCTTCGGGAAAAGCTGTGCGGGTGTAAACTTGTAAAGCAGCTTCTAAAAGGGCGATCGCCCTTTCTAAATTATCACCCCTGTCTCCCTTGATTCTCTGGCTGTAAGCAGTTGCCAAATTATTTTGAGTATTTGCCCAATCTTGGGGAAAAGCTGTGCGGGTGTAAACTTGTAAAGCTGCTTTATAAAAGCCGATCGCCCTTTCTAAATTATCACCCCTGTCTCCCTTGATTCTCTGGCTGTAAGCAGTTGCCAAATTATTTTGAGTCATTGCCCAATCTTGGGGAAAAGCTGTGCGGGTGTAAACTTGTAAAGCTGCTTTATAAAAGCCGATCGCCCTTTCTAAATTATCACCCCTGTCTCCCTTGATTCTGTCACTGTAAGCAGTTGCCAAATTATTTTGAGTCATTGCCCAATCTTCGGGAAAAGCTGTGCGGGTGTAAACTTGTAAAGCTGCTTTATAAAATTTAATCGCCATTTCTAAATTATCACCCTTGTCTTCCTTGATTCTGTCACAGTAAGCATTTGCCAAATTATTTTGAGTCGTTGCCCATTTTTCGGGAAAAGCTGTGCGGGTGTAAACTTGTAAAGCAGCTTCATAAAAGCCGATCGCCCTTTCTAAATTATCACCCCTGTCTCCCTTGATTCTATTACGGTAAGCAACTGCCAAATTATTTTGAGTCATAGCCCAATCTTCGGGAAAAGCTGTGCGGGTGCGAACTTGTAAAGCTGCTTCATAACAGGCGATAGCCCTTTCTAAATTATCACCCCTGTCTCCCTTGATTTTGTTACTGTAAGCAACACCTATACTATTTTGAAACATCGCCCACTTTTCTGGGTAAGCTTCGTGGGTAAAAATAGTTAATCCTATATCCAGACAAGCGATCGCAATCTCTATGTTGCTTCTGCGACTGCCTTGCTGAAGACTTGAAAAATTATTATTTAAATTGTATAAAATCTTGGCACGAGTTTCTGCTTTGTCTGCATCCAACTTTGGCAGTGTTTCAGTTGCCCACTCTCGTAAATATTGGGCAAATTCATCGTCTAATAATTCTATATTGGCTTGCAGGATAGCGGTTCGTTCTTCGCTGGGACAGGTGAGGAGAGATTCAATTAGGGTGAGATAGGCTTGGCGGCGTGCTTGGTTCATTTTTGAATACCCATGTTTGTTGAATTTTACATTTTTTGTGGGGGGAAATCAAGATTGGCAGCGGATTTTGTAGCGGATTTAGCGGATGAATTGGGGGTTGGTTGCGGATGTTTTGGGGGTGTGCGGTGGGTGGCTGGGGTTGGAGAAACGGGGTTTTTCTGGGGATTTGGGGTTTTTGGTGAGTATTGGGGAGAAAAACCCGGTTTCTGGGTGGGCGGCTGGGATGCGGTTTCGGTACAGTTGGGTGATGTCGCAATTGATTTTAGGTTGTAGCATTGATGTTGAAGGTTAATTAGAGGCAGTGAATCATGAAAAGAAGTACGATCGCACCAGCATTTATCCTCGCCGGCGCTTTGTTGGTTGGCGGTTTGTCTGCTTGTGCACCACCCAACGCCCCGGAGGCTTCCGAACCCAGCCAGACTAAGGCAGATCCCGTAAGTTCATCGGAAATCAAGCCGGATGCTACTGCTTCCAAAGATGCTAAGCCTGATGCGACTAAGGCAAATCCAGCAGTAGCATCGGAAACCAAGCCGGATGCTACTGCTTCTAAAGATGCTAAATCTGATGTGGTGGCTGCAAATTCGACAGATACCAAGAAGCCGAAGATGTCTGATGCTGAACGGGCACAGAAGCGCAAGGAAGTTAGTCAAAAACTCGCTAAGGTGTTAACGGCTGAGCAATATAAAAGCTTGAATGCTAAGCTGAAGTCTGGTGAAAAAATGCGTCAAGCTTTGACAGAAATTAATCTCACTGCTGAACAAAAGCCAAAAGTTAAGGCTATTCTCAAGGAGGCTTATCCTCGCGCTGCACAAAACATTCAAAAATCCTCGGAAACTCAAGCTAAGTAATGCTGTGATTGGCAGTTTTGGGCGATCGCATTTATAGGTTGATTGCGGCGTGAAAACTATGACGGGGTGTTGTTGAATGCTCACCCTATCATTGTTTTTACGGTTGGCATAAATCTTTGATATGGTCAGTTAACCGCAGATGTTTGGCAGATAAACACAGATGAACGCAGATAATTTTAATGTGGGAAAGTGAATCAGGATTTACGCATAGATACCAAAGAAACCGGGTTTTTTGCTAAATTTAAGGGCCATAACGAAATATTATCGAAAAAACCCGGTTTCTGAACACCCGCGCGTAAGTTATATCAATGCGTCAGGCACTCACCATAGGGTGCATCTCACTTTTGAAGAGGGCGAAGCATGACCGCATATAAGTTATTAGTTACAATCCCATATTGACTGCGGTCATGCTTCGCCCCTACAAACATATTTGCCTTCATTGAGATGCACCCCTCACCATAACTGTTATTAAAAGTAAGACTTATTTTTAGAGGAGGTTTGGATGCTGGAAGAAATTATTAGTGACAGTCGGAATGGCACTCACCCTAAAGTTAGTGATGAAGATATGAAGCTGAATGAGCAATCAACTGATCAGGTTGAAATTGTTGATGAAGTTCCGCATAATGTTGTTCCTGAAGTTGCTCTGGAAACTACAAAGTTAACGGAAACTGAACCTATAAATAATGCTGTAGTAGCAGAACATAAGCCTAAAAAAGTGCTGGCAAAAAAGCCAATTGCACTGTTTTTGTTGATGTTGTTGGTAGTTGGAGGTTTGGGATTTTTGGTTTGGCAGCGGGCTACTGCTCCGAAAGTGGAAAAGGCGAGCCGCCGCGGTGGTAAAATGCAGGTGACTCCGGTAATGGTGGCGGCGGTAACTAAGAAAACTGTGCCGATTCAGTTACAGGCGATCGGCAATGTGCAATCTGGTGCTACTGTTTCTGTTACTGCACAGGCTAGCGGCCGGATTACTAAGGTTTATTTCCAGAAAGGGCAGGAAGTTAAGAAAGGTCAGTTGTTGTTCTCGATCGACGATCGCTCTCAAACTGCTTCGATCCAACAAGCTCAAGGTATTGTAGCAAAAGACCGCGCCCAAGTACAACAAGCGATGTCAAATCTTGCTAAGGATCAAGGGATTGTGGAACAAGCTAGGGCGACTCTGGATAAGGATAGGGGAATTGTCGAACAAGCTAGGGCGACTTTGGAAAAAGATCAAGGTGTTGTCGAACAAGCGCGAATGACTCTGGCGAAGGATAAGGGAGTTGTTGAACAAGCCAGAATTACTTTGGAAAAAGACCAAGGTGCTGTCAAACAGGCGATCGCCACTTTAACAAAAGATCGAGCGCAATCGCAATATGCTGCCGCCCAAAGTCAACGTTATGCAGAGCTCTACAAACAAGGAGTTGTCAGTCAAGATCAAGCCGAACAATATGCTACCAGCAGTCGGGCGGCGGCGGCAACGGTTGAACTTGACAAACAGGCGATCGCAAATGCGGAAACTGCTGTTAAGAGCGATCGCATCGGCATCACGAATGCGGAGGCTGCGGTGAAAGGTGACGAGGTGGCGATCGCAAATGCCGAAACTGCCCTGAAGAGCGATGCGATCGGAATTGAGAACGCTCAGACGGCGGTGAAGAGCGATTTGGTGGGGATTGAGAATGCTCGGGCTGTCGTTGAGGGCGATCGATCTGCGATCGAGGGTGCTCAGGCTAGTGTAAGCGCTGACGGCGGTAGTTTGCAAAATGCTCAGGTGCAATCATCCTATACTAAGGTGTTTTCGCCGATCGATGGACGCGCCGGCAACATTCTAGTTACAGAAGGCAATGTGGTGCAGCAAAACAGCAACCAACCCTTAGTAACCATCTCGAAAATCAATCCGATTCAAGTTGCCTTTTCGGTTCCAGAGTCCAACTTACCAGACATCCAAAAATACTCAGAAAACGGCAAACTAAAAGTTGATGTCACCTTTGCGGGAAATAATCAACCAATCTCAGGCACTTTGTCCTTTGTCAACAACACGGTTGACAACGCTACAGGTTCAATTCAACTGATTGGTGATTTCAATAATTCCGACGGGAAACTGTTTCCTGGTCAATTCGTCAATACTACATTAACATTAAGTCAAGAACCAAATGCGATCGTAGTTCCATCGCAAGCAGTACAAACCGGGCCGAAGGGACAATTCGTATTTGTCGCACAGTTCGACGATACGGTGGATAATGTACCTGTGGTTGTCGGGAATACCATCAACGGTTTGACTGTGATCAAAAAAGGTTTGAAGGCTGGTGATGATGTTGTGATCGATGGACAAGCTAATCTGGTTGATGGCGGCAAGATTGTGGTTAAAACCGCAGATGATGTTCAGGATAATTCTGATTCTACCAAGGGCGATAAGTCTGATACATCTGGGGATAAAAAATCTGGCGGTGATTCCAATTCATCGGGAAATAAGTCAGGGAAATCGCGCCAGAATCCGTAGGTGATTGGAGATTTAAGAATTGGGAATGATTAAATAAGATTACATTCATTCCCAAATAATCTGAAAAAACATCTGCGTTAATCCGTGTTTATCTGCCTTGAATCTGCGGTTCTTCTTGTGTTTAGGCGAAAATCAAAGTTTAATTGATTTTGGTTGGATCGGAATTATTTAACCGCAGAGAACGCAGAGGACACAGAGGAGAGAATAGAATAGAGAGATGAATTATTCTGATTTCAACTGTCAACTGTTAATCCGTGTTTGTCTGCCTTAAATCTGCGGTTCTTCTTGTATTTATCCAAAAATCAAAGTTTATTAAATAATCTTAGTTTTGGTTGGATCGGAATTATTTAACCGCAGAGAACGCAGAGGACACAGAGGAGAGAATAGAATAGAGAGATGAATTATTCTGATTTCAACTGTCAACTGTTAATCCGTGTTTGTCTGCCTTAAATCTGCGGTTCTTCTTGTATTTATCCAAAAATCAAAGTTTATTAAATAATCTTAGTTTTGGTTGGATCGGAATTATTTAACCGCAGAGAACGCAGAGGACACAGAGGAGAGAATAGAATAGAGAGATGAATTATTCTGATTTCAACTGTCAACTATCAACTGTCAACTGTCAACTGTTATGATGAATCCTTCAGAACTATTTATCCGCCGTCCAATTATGACTACGCTGGTGATGGCGGCGATTCTTATCTTTGGTTGGATGAGTTATCGACTGCTACCAATTAGCGATTTACCCAACGTCGATTATCCCACAATTCAAGTTAGCGCTTCCCGCCCCGGCGCTAGCCCGGAAACAATGGCTGCATCTGTCGCGCGCCCTTTAGAAAAGCAATTTTCCAGCATCGCGGGACTCGATACGCTAACTTCAACAAGTACCAGCGGCGCAACTCAAATTACTCTGCAATTCAACCTCACTCATAATATTGATAATGCGGCGCAGGATGTGGAAGCGGCAATTTCCTCAGCATCCGGCCAAATGCCGAATGATTTACCAAATCCGCCGACTTATAGTAAAGTTAATCCCGCCGACGGGCCGATTCTTTATCTTTATCTGACTTCCCCAACTTTGCCGCTTTCAGAAGTTGATAGCTACGCCCAAACTTATCTCGCGCAAAAGCTTTCAACTATCAATGGTGTGGCGCAAGTGCAGATTTATGGTTCCCAAAAATACGCCGCCCGAATTCAACTCGATCCGCAGCAGTTAGCCGCGCGACAAATTGGCATTGATAAAGTGCAAACTGCTATCCAACAAGGTAATGTCAATTTACCTACGGGTAGCCTTTCTGGTAGTCATAAAAACTTTGCAGTCCAAACCAACGGACAACTGAAAGATGCTGCGGCTTTCCGCCGTTTGATTGTCACCTATAAAAATGGTCAACCTGTTTATCTCGAACAATTAGGGCGAGTGGTTGATAGCGTAGAAAATACTAAGGTTGCTAGCTGGTATAATAACGATCGCGCAATTATCCTTACAATCCAGAGACAGCCCGGTACAAATACTGTCGAAGTGGTTGATACGATTCAAAAATTGCTACCCAGTTTACAAGCCCAGATGCCAAGTTCGATCGCACTTGGCGTCATGTACGATGCGTCTCAATCGATTCGCGAGTCTGTCGATGATGTCCGGTTTACGCTGGTTTTGACGATCGTCCTAGTCATCTTAGTCATCTTCGTCTTTTTACGCAACCTGTCAGCAACCGTCATTCCCAGCTTAGCGCTTCCGGTGTCACTGATCGCAACCTTCGGCGTGATGCACCTGTTCGACTACTCCCTGGATAACTTGTCAATGATGGCGCTGACGCTATCGGTGGGCTTTGTAGTCGATGATGCGATCGTTATGCTGGAAAACATCGTCCGCCACATCGAAGCCGGAGAAACCCCAAAAGAGGCGGCGCTAAACGGTTCTAGGGAAATTGGTTTTACGATTTTATCGATGACGCTTTCCTTGGTGGCGGTGTTTATTCCAATGTTATTTATGAGTGAGTTGTTGGGGCGGTTGTTTCATGAATTTGCAGTCACGATTGCTGTTTCAATTCTGGTTTCCGGCTTTGTCTCTTTGAGTTTGACACCGATGTTGTGCAGTCGTTTTCTTCGCCCTGTCAATCACGCCAATCAAAGCAAACTCTATCAAGCTTCCGAGTACGTATTCGACAAAATCTTGAGCTTGTACGATGGGAGTCTGAAAATAGTCTTAAAATATCACCGCACCACGATGATTTTATCATTAGTTATGGTGTTCGCCACAGTTGGATTATTTATCGCAGTTCCCAAAGGCTTTATTCCCAGCCAAGATACCGGAC
Source organism: Microcoleus sp. bin38.metabat.b11b12b14.051 (assembly GCF_013299165.1). Taxonomy (NCBI): domain Bacteria; kingdom Bacillati; phylum Cyanobacteriota; class Cyanophyceae; order Oscillatoriales; family Microcoleaceae; genus Microcoleus; species Microcoleus sp. bin38.metabat.b11b12b14.051. The sequence continues at coordinate 18,998 of NZ_JAAFKD010000024.1, read as the reverse complement.
AAATTACTGGGATTACCCAAGCCGCGCAAGACGCCTCCTTTGATGAATTAGCGCGCCACCAGCAAGCCGTTGTCAAGGCTATTCGGGAAGATCCAAATGTGGAAGCAGTCAACTCGAACATCGGGGCGGGTGCGAGTGCAAATGGAGGCGGGGCGGCGGTTGCGGGGAATTCCGGCAGTTTGTTCATTCGGCTAAAAGCGCGATCGCAGCGAGAGATGGGTGCGGATGAAATTGTGCAGAATTTGCGATCGCAATTAGCAGAGATTCCGGGAATTCAAGTCTTCTTACAAAATCCTCCCGCCATTCCGCTTGGTACGCAACAAAGCACGGGATTGTACCAACTAACGCTGCAAAGTTCGGATGTTTTACCGCTGCGAAAATACGTGCCGCAACTGGTAGACAAAATGAAAGCCATGTCAGAAATTCAGGATGTAAACAGCGATTTGCAGATGACTTCCCAAATCAAAGTAGATATCAATCGCGACAAAGCCTCAGCCCTAGGAATCACCGCCAGTCAAATCGAAAATACCCTGAGAAATGCCTACGGCGCTTACCAAGTTTCCACGATTTACGGCGCGAGTAACCAATATCAAGTTATTTTGGAACTCGAACCGAAATATCAACAAGATCCGAATGCTTTAATGCAGCTTTATATGGCGACAACTGCGACTGATGCTTCGGGAAGTCAAACGCAAGTACCGCTAGCAACCTTTGCGACAATCTCCCAAGGAGTCGCGCCACTAATTATCAGCCACGTCGGGCGGATGAATGCTGCGACAATATCCTACAATCTCGCCCCTGGTGTCGCCCTGGGAAGTGCCAATAGTGCGATCGACCAAATCGTCAAATCCGTGATTCCCGACAGCATCACGACGAATTATCAGGGCGCTAGTCAAGTATTTCAGAGTTCCCTACCGAGTTTAGGGATATTATTGGCGATCGCAATTCTCGTCATCTATCTCATCCTGGGAATTCTGTACGAAGATTTCATCCATCCGATTACCATCCTGTCAGGATTACCTTCAGCGGGATTTGGCGCATTGCTAACACTGATGTTATTTGGCGTTGAGCTCAACATTTACTCATTCATCGGTATCATCTTGTTGGTAGGGATAGTCAAGAAAAACGGGATTATGATGGTCGATTTTGCGATCGAATCCCAGCGGATGGAAGGGAAACAACCAGCAGCAGCAATTTATGAAGCGTGTTTAGTGCGCTTCCGGCCGATTATGATGACTACAATGGCGGCATTAATGGGTACTTTGCCGATCGCGCTAGGAGTTGGTGCGGGCTCGGAATCTCGCCGCCCGTTAGGAATTGCGGTTGTCGGCGGACTTTTGTTTTCACAAGTATTGACATTATATCTCACGCCCGTATTTTACATCTATATGGAATCATGGCGCAAGAAGCTTAAGGATGTGAAATTTGGGCAAGTTTTTTATGTAAAAGGAGGGCGGTAAAAATAACTTTTCTTCAGAATACCGGGCGAATAGAATTCGCGTCTACACAAACAAAACCCGCCTCCGCGGGTTGAATACCAAACGGTTAAAATCATGTTATTTCTTAAGTCCGCGGAGGTGGTCGCTGAGCTTGTCGAAGTGCGGACATCGTTTGTATAGTCGCGGTTTCAACCGCCGTCTTATCCCAAACATATTGTCTTATGAACATATCAGAAATCTCTCAACGTTTCTCAGAATACCGGGCGAATAGAATTCGCGTCTACACAAACAAAACCCGCCTCCGCGGGTTGAATACCAAACGGTTAAAATCATGTTATTTCTTAAGTCCGCGGAGGTGGTCGCTGAGCTTGTCGAAGTGCGGACATCGTTTGTATAGTCGCGGTTTCAACCGCCGTCTTATCCCAAACATATTGTCTTATGAACATATCAGAAATCTCTCAACGTTTCTCAGAATACCGGGCGAATAGAATTCGCGTCTACACAGACAAAACCCGCCTCCGCGGGTTGAATACCAAACGGTTAAAATCATGTTATTTCTTCAGTATTTCCAAGAGTAGTCATAGGGTGCGTCGCCATAAAAAATCCCTGATGAATACCGACAATCCAATAGCTACGCACCAGGTATTTCCGAGGGTAGTCGTAGGGTACATCGCCGTAAAAAATCCCTGATGAATACCGACAATTCAATAGCGACGTACCGGGTATTTCCAAGAGATTATGTACACAGATATAACACTTATTATGTCATAAATATTTGTTCAAATCGTATAAGGTGCGTCGCCATAAGGTTATCGATATTTAGTCAAGTATTTTAAAGGGCGACACACCCTACAACTTTTTTCTTCTTCCCTCTTCCTTCTTCCTTCTTCCTTCTTCCTTCTTCCTTCATATTATGAACATATCAGAAATCTTTATCCGCCGCCCCGTGATGACAACCCTAGTCACAATCGGCATTTTAGTATTCGGTTTGATGAGTTATTTCCTCCTCCCAATTAGCGCCTTACCGCACGTAGAATATCCCTTCGTCAGCGTTTCCGCCATCCTACCGGGCGCTACGCCAGAAACCATGTCATCCTCCGTCGCCGCGCCACTAGAAAGACAGTTTACCGAAATAGCGGGCCTCAACTCCTTTAACTCCACAAGTTCAACAGGTAGCGCCAATATTTCCCTGCAATTCGACTTCAGCCGCAGCGTCAATTCTGCCGCCAAAGACGTACAAGCTGCGATCGCCGCCGCCGCAGGTTCATTACCATCAGGAATGCCCAAACCGCCCAGCTACCGCAAAGTTAACCCTTCGGTTTCACCAATTCTCTACCTATATTTATACTCCAAAACGCTGCAAATATCAGCAGTCAATGAAGCCGCCGAAATAACCGTAGCGCAACCGATTTCTGCTATTGATGGTGTCGCGCAAGTCCAGATTTTTGGACAGAAACAATATGCAGTCAGGATTCAACTCGATCCGCGCAAGTTAGCCGCACGAGGTATCGGATTAGATCAAGTCAGAACCGCTATTACCCAAGGAAATGTTAACTTACCAACTGGTAGCCTTTCCGGCGATTATAAAAGCTATTTGATTCAAGTAAATGGTCAATTAAATCAAGCCTCAGAATATCGATCACTAATCGTTGCTTACAAAAACGGTGCCGCAGTCAGACTGCAAGATTTAGGTGACATCATTGATGACGTACAGAACAATAAAGTGCTGAACTTGTACAGCGACAAACAAGTCAAAAATCAGCCAGCAATCTTGCTTTCTGTACAGCCACAACCCGACGCAAATACAGTCGAGATTGTCGATGCGATCGTGCGAATGTTACCCGCCCTCAAACAACAGATTCCCCAATCGATCGAAATGGGCATTATGTACGATCGATCGCAATCCATCCGCGCCTCTGTAGATGATGTAAAATTCTCCTTAGCGTTGTCAGTCTGTCTGGTTGTCTTAGTAATTTTTATCTTTTTACGCAACATCACAGCCACGCTAATTCCCAGTTTAGCTTTACCCGTGGCGATTATCGCGACGTTTGCGGTAATGTATCAGTTGGGATACTCGTTAAACAACTTGTCTCTGATGGCGCTGACGCTTTCCGTGGGTTTTGTGGTGGATGATGCGATCGTAGTTTTGGAAAATATTGTCCGCCATCAAGAAATGGGAGAAGCGCCACTGGAAGCAGCATTAAAAGGTTCCAGGGAAATTGGTTTTACGATTGTTTCTATGACACTTTCCTTAGTCGCCGTATTTATTCCCATCATGTTTATGGGCGGATTAATCGGTAGATTGTTCCACGAATTCGCTGTGACTATTTCCGTAGCAATTCTAGTTTCGGGATTTGTTTCGCTGAGTCTCACACCCATGTTGTGCAGTCGTTTCCTCAAATCGTCGCACCACCAACGACAAAACCGCTTTTACCGCATTTGGGAGCGCGGATTCGAGCTATTTCTGCAAGGATATGAATGGACATTAAAACCAGTCTTAAAATACCGTTTTCTCACCTTAATTGTCTCGGTAATGTTGCTGGGTTGTACGGCTTATCTATTTGTATTAGTTCCCAAAGGCTTTATTCCGACTGAAGACACCGGACAACTGATGGTTAATGTGAAAGGTGCTCAAGACGTTTCCTTTGAGGATATGTTGCGCCACCAACAACTGGTTGTAGATATCCTACGGAAAGATCCAAATATTGCAGCATTGAATTCCACTGTAGGCGCTAGCGGGCCAAACGCATCTGCAAATAACGGACGAATTACAATTAGACTGAAACCCCGATCGCAACGACGCCTCAATGCAGACGAAATCATCCAAAAACTTACTCCCAAATTGCGCGGAATTCCCGGAGTCCAAGCTTTTCTACGTTCTCCGGCTGCAATTCCGATCGGCGGTCAACAAACAAACTCACAATATCAGTTTACGGTGCAAAGTTTAGATTTGCAAGCGCTGCGTCAAGTAGTGCCGGAATTGTTAGCTAAAGTCAAAACTATACCGGGATTGCGCGGTGTCGATAGCGATTTGCAACTGAGCACGCCTCAACTGGAAGTTAAAGTCGATCGCGCCAAAGCAGCAATTGTCGGCGTCAGCGCGCAACAAGTCCAGAAAACTCTCAGCGCAGCCTACGCTTCTGGCCAGGTTTCCACGATTTATACCCCAAACAATCAGTATACCGTGGTAATGGAACTCAAGCCAGAGTTTCAGCGCGATCCGAGTGCTTTGTCAATGCTGTACGTGCGATCGACTACCGGACAAATGATATCGTTAAGTGCGATCGCCAGTATCACCCAAACCGTCGGCCCGCTCACAGTCAACCACCTCAGCGGACTACCTTCTGCTACAATCTCCTTTGATACACTCCCCGGTACATCGCTGAATCAAGCCACCACTGCGATCGAAAAAGTTGCCAAAGATATTTTACCGCCATCAGTAACAACAAGTTTCCAAGGTTCAGCCCAAGTATTCAACCAATCATTTAACGATTTAGGCTGGTTGTTAGTCGTTTCAATTGTAGTGATTTATCTAATTCTCGGCATTTTGTACGAAGATTTCATTCACCCGCTGACAATTTTGTCCGGTTTACCCTCAGCCGGATTTGGCGCGCTGCTAACCCTAGTAATCTTTGGAGTCGAATTGAACCTGTATTCGTTTATCGGGATTATTCTACTCGTGGGAATAGTCAAGAAAAATGGTATCATGTTAGTAGATTTTGCGATCGACAAACAGCGCCAAGATAGCAGCCGCAGCGCCTACGATGCCATCTACGAAGCCTGTATCGTCCGCTTCCGCCCGATTATGATGACTACTATGGCTGCATTAATCGGCACCTTACCCATCGCCCTAGGCGTCGGTAGCGGTTCGGAATCGCGCCGCCCGTTGGGAATTGCGATCGTTGGCGGCTTGCTGTTTTCGCAAATTTTAACACTGTATTTAACTCCAGTATTTTATACTTATATGGAAGGGTTGAGAGAACAGTTAGGCAATCCGAAGAATCGGCGGTTGAAACCGCATCGACACAGACAAAACCTGCCTCCGCAGGTTGAAGAGTGATCGGTTTCAATCGTATGTCTAATCTTCATTCCGCGGAGGCGGAATTCCTTTGTGTAGACGCGGTTTCAACCGCCGTCTAATCTTCATTCCGCGGAGGCGGAATTCGTTTGTGTAAACCTGGTTTCAACCGCCGTCTCATCTCTAATCTTCATTCCGCGGAGGCGGAATTCGTTTGTGTCGGCGCGGTTTCAACCGCCGTCTCATCTTCATTCCGCGGAGGCGGAATTCGTTTGTGTCGGCGCGGTTTCAACCGCCGTCTAATCTTCATTCCGCGGAGGCGGAATTCGTTTGTGTCGGCGCGGTTTCAACCGCCGTCTAATCTTCATTCCGCGGAGGCGGAATTCGTTTGTGTAGGCGCGGTTTCAACCGCCGTCTCATCTCTAATCTTCATTCCGCGGAGGCGGAATTCGTTTGTGTCGGCGCGGTTTCAACCGCCGTCTCATCTTCATTCCGCGGAGGCGGAATTCGTTTGTGTCGGCGCGGTTTCAACCGCCGTCTCATCTCTAATCTTCATTCCGCGGAGGCGGAATTCGTTTGTGTCGGCGCGGTTTCAACCGCCGTCTAATCTTCATTCTTCATTCCGCGGAGGCGGAATTCGTTTGTGTAGACGCGGTTTCAACCGCCGTCTGATCTTGTCGCTCTTTGATTATCATTATCCCGCCCTTTCTTCGGCCTGCCTTTTTTAATTTGCTGACTTATTTCCACAAACAAATCCTTGCGTAAATAAGGATAATCGCTCACCCACACATCGCGACTGGGAATATAAATATCCGAAACCTTGGCAATTCTGCCCAAATCTTCTTGATTCGACATAATTAACATTAAAGCAGCTTGGCCGGGGACAATTCCCTGATGATTTTTCTGCAATGGAGCTCGGAGTGTAGTAGTAAATCCCGTTTTATCGCCAACTTCTAAATTAATTCGCGGTTCTAAGTTATCAACAATTACGAGTTGTCCTTTTTGATTGACTGTTTCCTCTTGACTTGTAACTTCATCGGTGATATAGATATCCAAAACTCGCCCTTGCCAAAAACCGCAGTATTGATATTTGCGGCATTCTGCATTCCGCAAACTCGCCCAGAATATCGGCCCCCAAAGCCAGTACAAACCGGCCATTAATCCGGTAATTAAAACTATAGGCCCGACATCGGAACCGGCAAAGTTATAAACTATTAGCAAGAAAACTACAGCTACCGCAGAGATTAACATTCGTCTTAAGAAATCGGGCGGTTTTCCCCAAATATATTGGTATTGCGCTCCGGTGGCGACGGGCGGAATTAGTTCTTGAAAGGTTTCGCGAGTTAAGGGAATTAGCATAGGAAGAAGGAAGAAGGAAGAGGGAAGAAGGAAGAAGGAAGAAGCTAATTAACTGTAGGGTGCGTCAGGGAGAAAGTTATTAATCTGTTATCAAAACATTCAGCCCTGACGCACCCTACCATAACTGATCAAAGTCAACCCCCTACTCCCTTACAACCAGGGGGATTTAGGGGAATCTAGACTTGGCAATCAGCGAGATTAATCAAAGGTTTTAGGTAATTGTTGAAACTAATGACAACTGACAACTGTCAACTGTCAACCCCTCGACTCCGCGGGCGGGCTCTTCTGTCAACTGTCAACTGTCAACTGTCAACCCCTCGACTCCGCGGGCGGGCTCTTCTGTCAACTGTCAACTGTCAACTGACTACAATATTTTTTCCAATCCATAAACGAGCGATCGCAAATCCAGCACTTTTCGCACCGATAACAAAACTCCCGGCATATAACAAGCCCGATCGCTCGTATCGTGTCTTAAAGTATAAATTTGACCCGGGCCACCAAAAATTACCTCTTGATGGGCAATTAAACCCGGTAAACGGATACTGTGAATCCGAATCCCTTCATCGGCCACCGATCCCCGAGCTCCGGCTATTTTTTCGGTTTCCTCAACTTCGGGTATATTGAAAGTTTTTCCCAATTCTGCTAGCATTTGGGCAGTTTGAATCGCCGTGCCGCTGGGAGCGTCGGCTTTCTGATTGTGGTGCAGCTCGATAATTTCTACGTGTTCAAAATACTGAGATGCCGTGACCGCGGCTTGTTGCAACAAAACCATGCCGATCGAGAAATTGGGTATAATCAGACAGCCGGTGCTAGCTTTGTCAGCGAATTCAGCTAAGTTATCAATTTGCTTGCTGCTCAATCCTGTAGTCCCGACTACCGGGCGTATACCGTAAGCGATCGCCGATCGCACATTTTCATAAACCGACTTTGGGTGAGTAAAATCTACCATCACGCCTAACTGCTTTTCCTGAGCGGCCAAAACTAGCATTCCTTGCAAGTCGTCAGTGATGGGAACTTCCAACGGGCCACATCCGGCTAATTCCCCCGCATCAGCGTTGAGGCACTCAGGAGAGCGGTCTACAGCCCCAAACAAGGTCATATCACTCGCATTGGCGATCGCCTTAATTACTTCGCGGCCCATTTTGCCCGCAGCACCGTTCACAATCACCGGTATCGGAAGTTGATTCGCCATAATCTCAAAAATATCCTGGAATTTCGATCGACTAAATTTTAACGCTTGTGGAAACTTGGGGAAACGGCGGAATCAAAGACAGGGCTTATCGGCAAATCTTCAGTAACCTGGTTTCCCATCCAGAAATACTTTGCCTGGAGCGAGTAATTAGCTTTAATCAACTCGCTTGCGGCACAAGTTCTGAAAAAATTACACTCAATCTCATCATAAGCTCAATTCTGTGGGAACAGACTTTACCTAGCGAATTTGCACCCATATATTTTTTTTGTGACTGCCAAATTCTCTCGAAATCTTCGTTCTGTACTGTCTGTCGCAACAGGCCTCGACATGAGTTCTAGAGGTCGGCGGGTCAGGATTTTGCCTGCAATGCTTGCGGGCGCGACGGTAACGCTGCTGAACATGGGAGTGCAGCGGTTGGGATGGCTGCAAAACTGGGAATTAGGGAGTTTTGACTCGTTAGTGCGGTTGCAGCCCGATGCAGGCCCCGATCGCCGACTGCTGATAGTAGCAATTTCAGAGGCGGATATTCAAGCCCTAGGGAGATTTCCAATTTCCGACACGGCGATCGCCCAAACCTTGACAAAATTGCAAAAGTACCAGCCAAAAGTCATCGGTTTGGACTTGTACCGGGATTTGCCCCAACCACCGGGACACCCAGAATTGCTGGCCGCGCTGAAAGCACCGAATGTGGTGGCGATCGCCAAAATGAGCGATTCAGACAATCCCGGAGTAGCGGCACCCCCGGGGATGCCGCCGGATCGGGTGGGTTTTAACGACTTCGTGCTCGACGCTGACGGCGTGGTGCGCCGCAATTTGCTTTCAGTCTCGCAAGCAGACAAAACTATTGCTTCCTCCTTTTCTTTGCAACTGGCTTTGCTTTATCTCAAAGATCGGGTGCAGCCGACAGACAGCCCTGTCAATCCCTACCAAATCAACTGGGGTAAAGCAGAATTTGTGCCTTTAAATTCTCACAGCGGCGGCTATGCCAATCTCGACACCAGAGGCTACCAAATTCTGCTCAAATACCGATCGGGGAAGCAGGTAGCGCGACAAGTCAGTATCAGGCAGGTATTGAACGGGGAAATTGACCCAAGCTGGGTAAAGGACAAGATCGTGCTGATCGGGACGACTGCACCGAGTACCAGAGACGTGTTTCTGACGCCCTACAGTCCGATTCAAAAGCAAAATCCGAAAATGCCGGGGGTGTTGCTGCACGCGCAAATGCTCAGCCAAATATTGAGCGCGGTTTCGCAGGGGCGATCGCTATTTTGGGTGTGGCCCCAATGGGCAGAAATTTTGTGGAACGCTTCTTGGGCTTTGATTGGCGGGGTTGTGGCTTGGCGGATTGTGCACCCAGCGAGGGCAGGATTTGTTGGGGGCGTGGCGTTGATGGGGCTGTTGGGAATTAGTTTGGGGATTTTTATTGAGGGTGGCTGGGTGCCGCTGGTGTCGCCGGCTTTGGGTTTGGTGGTGACTGGTGTGGGTGTCAGCGCTTACAGAAAGCTTTACGATGCTTTTCATGACTCTCTGACGGGTTTGCCGAACCGGGATTTCTTTGTAGAGTGCCTGGGGCGGGCGATCGCCCACACTAGGGCCCACCGCAACTATCTGTTTGCGGTGCTGTTTCTGGATTTAGACCGATTTAAGGCGATCAATGATTCTTTGGGTCATTTGGTGGGAGATGAACTGCTCAAAGCCGTGGTGATGCGTTTGAGGGCAAGTATTGCTGGCGCGGATACTGTGGCGCGGGTGGGGGGCGACGATTTTGCGATTTTGGTCAGGAATGTAGATGTTGACAGTGCTGTTAATTTGGCCGATCGCATTCACAAAGCTTTAATTGTGCCTTTTGACTTGAGAGGACAAGAGGTGTTTGTCACCGCAAGTATCGGGATTGCAGTGGGGGGCGAACCCACTGCCGCCACTCGGGAACAGCCGGAACACTTGCTGCGCGACGCCCACACGGCGATGTACCGCGCCAAGGCTTTGGGAACCGGAAGGTATCAGGTGTTTAATGCTTCGATGCACGATTTGGCCTTGGAGAGGCTGCGCTTGGAGACGGATTTGCGGATGGCTGTAAAGCGCCGCGAGTTTTTGCTGCACTACCAGCCGTTTGTGTGTTTGGCTAGCGGCAAGATTATTGGGTTTGAGGCTTTGGTGCGCTGGCAGCACCCGCAGCGGGGCTTGATTTCGCCGGTCAAGTTTATTCCGGTGGCTGAGCAGACGGGGGCGATTGTGCCGCTTGGTGAGTGGGTGCTGGAGGAGGCTTGCCGGCAGTTACGGCTGTGGGAGGGAATGTTTGATTTCGATCGCCCTTTGATTATGAGTGTAAATTTATCTGGGAAGCAGTTTGCTCAGCCGGATTTGGTGGAGCGAATTGAGGCTATTTTGGTGGCAACGGGTTTAAGTGCCGAGAGTTTGAAGTTGGAGATTACTGAGAGTGTGGTGATGGATGATGTGGAATCGGCTATCGAGGTTTTAAAGCAGATGAAAGCATTAAAAGTCAAGTTGGGAATTGACGATTTTGGCACCGGTTATTCATCTTTGAGTTATTTGAGTCGGTTTCCTACGGATACTTTGAAGGTTGATAAGTCATTTGTAGGGCGGATGGAGCTAGCCAGCGAGGGGGAGAATGTGGCGATCGTCCGGACTATTGTCACCCTCGCCCACGCTTTGGGGATGGATGTGATTGCTGAGGGTGTGGAGACGGCGGCACAATTAGCTAGATTAAGGGCGATCGGCTGCGAATACGGCCAAGGTTACTTTTTTGCTAAGCCCTTACCGAGTGATGCTGCGACTGCTTTGATGGCTTCCGAACCCCAGTGGTAATTGTTAGTTATTTTCTGACTCAAGACCGGCCATATGCGATCGCAGTACGTTAGAGTTAAAATTGAATGTCTATCCGAACTTCCAAAGCAGCTCTTTAATCTATAGGGTGCTAAAATTATTGCTGGTAAACAAACATGAAGCTGAAAGAAATTGTCAGCCATCTCGTTATCGCTCCTCAAAAATTAACAGAGTATGCTCTTAATTTAGATAATCCAGTCGGTAGCGATAAAGCTGTAATATTTCAGCGTTGTTTGGGATTTATCCGAGAAAATCATGAATTGCTGTTAGCACAGATTTCAACTAAAACTCTTGATGCTGAAGCAGTTTTAGGACTAAATGACAAACACGGACAGCGCTATAGAACCCATTTGAGATATATTCTGCGTAAATCTCAGAAACCGGGTTTCTATCGGTATTTCTCGTCACCCAACCCAAAAACTCGTAGAAACCCGGTTTCTTGCCCCGGGCGTAAATCTCAGAAACCGGGTTGATCTCGCTATTTCTCGTCACCCAACCCAAAAACTCAAAGATGTCAAATGGGTTCTATACTGTAGACTTGGAAATTGTGCACAAGGACAGCAAGAGATTGTCCGTACAGGTTGGATCGTAGAACCTGGCAGTAATGAGGCAAGACTGGTAACACTATTCGTTCGGAGGTGAGCGCGATCGTGCCAGAATTATTTGATGTAGTCGAATTATTAGTGACTTTGCCTGAATCTAATTTACACATGGGTGTTAGAGGGGCAATTGTAGATTGTTATGATGATCAAAAATACGAAGTAGAATTTAGCGATAGCTCTGGCGAAACGATAGCTTTGTGTACTCTGTCTACGGAGCAGTTTTTAGTTGTTTGGAAGTCGAAAGAAAGGCGTTGGTTGTCTGTATCTGAGCTATTAGCTGCGATGGTTGGACGTTTGTCAGACGAACGTCAGATACAAGTTTTAGAGTTTGCGCGTTCTTTGTCTGGGAGATAGCGAGTTTTTGTGAGGGCGATCGCTTATATCAAAAAGGCGTTAGCGAAGCCCGCCCCTACGGGGGCTACGCCAACGAAGAGGATCGCCCGTCTAAGAGTGAAAAAGTTGTAAAGGATGATCGACCTTTCGATGTCAAAAAGTGCGCTCGCCCGTCTAAGAGTGAAACAGTTGTAAAGGACGATCGGCCTTTCGATATCAAAAAGTGCGATCGATCCCGAAGCATTCCCGTTCCCCGCAGGGGTATTATTATATTTCGTTACATTCGGGTGGCTCGATCGCCCTTCCTGTGCCATCTACCCGCATTTAATATAGGTAGTAATTTTGCTTCAAACTCTTGTGGGGTGAGCTTTTAGTCTGCCCAAGGCAGTTATGCAAATACAGAAAATCTTAGTTGCGCTTAGGTGTTGAAGCAGTTTTGTGCACCATAAGCACCTTACAAATGCGCGCCCTACAAATACGATCGCCCCAGGCAATCCCTTATCCCTTACAATAAACAGGCAATTATTATATTTTGAGTTATCCTGTGAGTCCTACTGCCGAAGTCAGCAATAACGTAAATGCGGGCGCTCTGCCAACCGTTACCGCCACCGCAGCCCGCCGCGCTGTTTTTCCCTTCACTGCGATTGTGGGCCAGGAGGAGATGAAACTCGCACTGCTATTGAATGTCATCGATCCCAAAATTGGCGGAGTGATGATTATGGGCGATCGCGGTACTGGTAAATCTACCACAATCCGCGCCCTCACTGATTTGCTACCAGAAATTGAAGTAGTGGCTGACGATCCTTTTAACAGTCATCCCAGCGATCCGGATTTGATGAGCGATGAGGTGCGCGATCGCACTTTCCATCAAGGTACAATGCCGATCGCCCGCAAAAAAGTACAAATGGTAGACTTGCCCTTAGGCGCTACCGAAGACCGAGTGTGCGGTACGATCGACATCGAGAAAGCTTTGTCAGAAGGCGTGAAAGCTTTTGAACCGGGCCTGTTAGCTAAAGCTAACCGCGGCATTCTTTACGTTGATGAAGTCAATTTGCTCGACGATCATTTAGTCGATGTTTTGCTCGACTCCGCCGCCAGCGGTTGGAATACTGTCGAAAGAGAAGGGATTTCGATCCGCCACCCAGCTAAATTTATTTTAATCGGTTCCGGGAACCCCGAAGAAGGAGAATTGCGCCCGCAATTGCTCGATAGATTCGGAATGCACGCCGAAATTCGGACTGTCAAAGATCCTAATCTGAGAGTGGAAATTGTCGAACAGCGATCGAGCTTTGACCAAAATCCGCCCGAGTTTCTCGCGAAATACCAGCACCAACAAGATGATATGCAGCAGAAGTTGGTGGAAGCCCAGGAAAGGCTGAAATCCGTAACTATCGATCGCGATTTGCGAGTAAAAATCTCCCAAGTCTGCGCGGAATTGGACGTAGACGGGCTGCGGGGCGATTTGGTCACAAATCGGGCCGCGAAAGCTTTCACCGCCCTAGAAGAGCGCACCGAGGTGACTGTGGACGATATTCGCCGAGTGATGACTCTCTGTTTGCGCCACCGATTGCGGAAAGACCCGCTAGAATCAATAGATTCGGGCTATAAAGTGACTAAAGTGTTCGATCGAGTATTCGGTCTAGAAACAACTGAGGGGTAATTGGTAATTAGTAATTGGTAATGGGTCGTTAGTCATTGGTGGTGAAAAAACATTCCCCTAATTTAAATCCGCCATTGCTTCGCCCAATTCCCAATTACTAATTTCTGCCATGGAAAAACGAATTTTAGGATTAGATCCGGGTTTAGCCAATCTCGGTTTCGGCGCAATTTCCTGTCAAATTGTCCCCGGAAAACAAGACAAAAACAGCGTTTCCATGATTGATTGCGGCGTGATTAAAACCTTGCCAAAACAAGAAATGGGAGAGCGACTGAAAATCATTTACGAAGATTTGCACGCAGTAATTGAACAGGTAAAACCAGATTTGGCAATTGCCGAAAAGCTGTTTTTTTACAAAATGGGAAATACCATACTTGTCGCCCAAGCCCGCGGCATTTTGATTCTAGTATTGGCTCAGTGCGGAGTGCCGCTGTTCGAGTTTACACCAGCTCAAATTAAGAAAGCTTTGACAGGCCGCGGCAATGCTGACAAATCGGAAGTGCAAGAGGCTGTAGCGCGAGAGTTGGAACTAGGTTATATTCCGAAACCCGACGATGCAGCGGATGCTTTAGCCGTGGCTTTGACTGGTTGGTATGATGATGATATTTGTCCCAAAAAAATAGAATTTGCCACTCAACAAAAATGATGTAATCTTATCTAAGATTCCGCAAAAAATCAAATAGGTTTGATCGTGCGGACTTTAGTCCTCTGATTTTTAGGAGAACTAAAGTCCGCAGGATAAAACACATTATATAATATCAAATCATCGGCAAATTTAAAACAAATCCGGGCAACACATCTTCTCCGGATAAACTCACAGGAAATTGTACAATCTCTACATCACGATTGGGGCGATAAATTTCTACTTGTTCGTCTTGAGGATTAATCAACCAACCCAAGCGCAAGCCACTATTGAGATACTCCTGCATTTTCTCCTGAAGCGGGCGCAGCGGGTCGGTTCGCGAACGCAATTCTATTACAAAGTCAGGACAAATTGGCGGAAATTTTTCCCGTTCTTCTGCTGTTAAAGCCGACCATCTTTCTAAGCTAACCCAAGCCGCGTCAGGAGAACGGTCTCCGTTATTGGGTAGCCGAAAAATTGTTGAAGAACTAAATACTCTCCCGAGCTGGGTTTGACGGTTCCACAAACTCAAATCAGTAATCAAATCGGCTTCTCGATTGCCGCTGACTCCGCCTACTGGTGACATAATTATCATTTCTCCTTTGGAAGTCCGTTCAAATTGCCAGTCTCGATTCATCTGACACAAACGGTAAAACTGTTCGTCTGTTAGTTCGACAGTATCTAAGTTTAAAGTAACTGTTGTCATTTTTTATAACTCCTGATAAATATGAGTCCTAGCCACCTATTTTAACAGCACTTTTTGTAATTTTTAATATCAGTCTCGATCCCTTGGACTTTTTGTTGACCTCAAAATGGGTGATTGCGAATTGCCAAAATTTAGTAAAAAATCTAATTAATTCCAATCATGAAAAATCTCAATAATACCGAATACTGAGGATTTCATCTGTAGGGAAACGGCATTGCCGTGTCCGGCGGGGAGTTATGCCAGTGACGGAGAATTTTTATATTATAATTGTAGCAAGACTTTTTCACCCTTGGTATGAGTTCGATCGCCCAAATCCCAACCTCAATCAAAAAAATGCTATAATGTTAAGATTAATTGCTCAACTGGGTCAGTCAGCAGAGAACACAGGAAAATTTTATGGTGATTATTACCTCACAAGAAATTGCCCAATTTCGATCGCAATTAGCGGAATATCCCGCAGCCCTAAAAGCCCTAGACGAAATCGAAGATTGCGAAGGCAACATCGAAGATGCAGCCATATCTCTAGCAATTCAAGCCGGACAAGAACCGAATATCTCGGAAAATTGGTTGGACGGATTGGCGAAAAGATGCCGCGTTGCTATCTGCAAATCTGAGATTAAAGAAGAGTTGATGAACGGACAATTGAATGCAGCCTTTAGAGATTTAGTTGTCGCAAAAATATGCCCGCAGATTTTAGTGGCACCGACGATTATTTATGTATTTAAAACTGGGGTGAATGATTTTTGCGAACCTCTAGAATATAAACTCTAAAGCTATCGATAGAGTTAAAAAGTACGTGCAGCCAAGCTATCTCAAAGGGTTGGGAATCGCCCCGCTCAAAATATGATACAACGAAACGATTTCTCCAGGGACAGCTTGGCTTCATGGCACTTTTATTTACCAACAAGAATGGGTTTAAAGCCTCCTCGTTCTAGGGGGACATAGAACAAAATTATTCACTGTTTCAATCCTCTTTTTTTAGCTAAAGGTGGCTGTCAACTATCAACGCCTCGACGCGAGCTCTTCTTGCTAGCTGTCAACTGTCAACTAAATGAAGGCTGTGCGCTGCTGTACCCAGCCGGCACCAAATCCGGCGACAAAGCCAAGGATTTCCCCAGCAAACGAGCAAGTTGCACTAAAAAATTAGCAGTATCTGCGTCGCCTTCCCGCGCCATGGAAGCCGATATCTGGATTAGCATTTGTACAAATCCCGCATCTATTAAATCGGAACAGGAACTTAAAACCTCTGGTTCTTGACCGTTAGGACAGGTAAGCACTTGCTCGATTAAGTTCAAATAAGCCTCTTGGCGTTCTGGATTCATTTTGGGAGGAGCTGTAGAGTAAACAATTTATTATTACGTGTAACTGGGTTCTGTCAATCAGGCGATCGAATATGCGATCCCCGTCTTTCCTCTAGAATCTCGATTCAGTCAGGAATAGACAGAAGCTTAAAGAAAATATTAAGTTTCTGAATGTTAGTTTCTGGGAGGTGATGTGTTCTTTGGCACACTCTAATATTAGCTAAGGTACCCGTAGTACACCCTAGTATTCAAGGAATTTAGGAATATAAAAAATGAAAATAGGAATATTTTTAGGCAATTTAGGAAATCCCGCCATCTACTATCCCACACTAGGCAAAATTACCGGGGGAGTCGCGGCGAGCATTTTTCTGTGTCAATTATTGCAATGGCAAGCACAACAGTTAAACTCCGGTGAATGGGTGAAAACTAACAGCAGCGAAATTGAAAAAGCCACTGGTTTAAATTCCGAAGAACAACAACTCGCGAGACGCTTGCTGAAAGTGCGATCGCTCCTGAAAGAAAAATCCACAGATTCCAACACCGACTCCCTCGAACTCTGGGCAGACATTGACGCTTTCGAGGAAAAATTTAATAACTTGTTGACACCAGATTCAGCAAATACCATAGCACAAACAAGCCGCGAAAACAACAATCGTCCTGTAGAAATATTGCCGGAAACTTCCCCCCCAGAACCTGCTGTTAAAACAGACAAATTTTTTGGCAAGCACCGCCAGCAAATAGCCGTTACAGTTAACCCAAATTACAGATTTAGTGGGCCTTGGAATTCCCAGGAAGAACTGCAAAAATTTCAGCGAGCTTTAGAAGAATATGCCAGAGAACATAACTTATGGTTTGGCAATCCTTCGGGATGGGCATTTAAAATTATTGATAGCATGACGAAGGGCTTAACTTCGACTTTTTGGGATGAGTTTATCGCCGGAATTCCTTTAGGAGAAAGTCAAAAAGTTAAGCGGGAGTGGGAAATTGAGCCGGAAGTGCCTTATCCGGCGTTTGAGGAGGAGCGGATTCAGTATTATGTCCACAAGGGCGAACCGCTGGAAGCAGCGGTATCTAAGGCTCGTGCTGACTTGAGAAACCCGGTGTTGGGGAAAGATTTGTGGGAGGGTTTTTTGCGAAAGTGCGATCGTATTGCTGACGATGCGCTCAAAGCCAAAAACCAGGGCGTACAAACCGCATATTTGCCGTCTTCCTTCAACGACAGACCGCAAATTACCAAAGAAAGCGTGATGCAGAAATTGGGGGCGATCGCGCCGCAATTCTCGCTGAATCAATCCACATCTGAAACAATCGCAGAACCGCCCAAACTCGAACCACAGGAGTCGCCAACTACCGACGAAATCCCCAGTATTTCTTTTTTGCAAAAAGCTTACCAAACTGCTCTGGGTAGAAGTATAGTTGAAAAACAAATAGCTGCTAATCCAGAATGGGGCTATGAAATAGTTGACGGTGAAATAGTAGAATCTATCCCTTTTTAAGGAGGCGAACATGAAACGAGTTAGCGATATCAATCCGCTGGGAGTTGAGCGGCAAAGTCCTTCGGATGCAGAAAGAGAAAGGTTGCGCCAAGAAAGATTGGAACGCGAGAAAAGTTTGGGCTTTGAGCAGTTAATAGACCTTTGCAGTTTGGGCGAATACGGCATTGCGAAAGAGCTGGCAGCTAGACATTCCAGTTGGGGTTATGAAATAGTTGACGGAGTTGTTGTCGAGCAGAGCAATTAGGTTCGTAGTACGGACTTTAGTCCGTGATTAAAGCATAAAAAGAAAGGACTAAAGTCCTCACTACGAACCTATTTTGCGAATATGTTATAATTACAATAGAGACTTAATTGGTTTTCAAGTTATGACAGTTATTAATGCAAAAATTTTAACATTAGGAGAAGTTCACCGTCTTTTAATGCCTTTGCTCAATCTGATGGAACCTGAATCTTCAGTTGTGTTATTGCAAGTTCTGAAAGCTATTTGCAAGCTGTAGAGAAGGAAGAAGGAAGAAGGAAGAAGGAAGAAGGAAGAAGGAAGAAGTTAAGTAGGGTGCGTCAGCGAGGAAGATTTCGATAAAAACTCACAATCTCGCAACTGACGCACATCCGGAATAAATGGTGCGTCAGAATGAGATTAGGAGCGATTATTGAGAATTACTCAACTGACGCACCCTACCGTTGACTTTAACCCGCAGGCGAGTGGGTTTTGCGTGTATAGATGCGGTTTCAACCGCCGAATCTTCTGCATAAAAAAATGAGGCGGGGAGAATTCCCTACCTCAATTTTTAGCTAACTTTTTCTCTAAAAAATAGAGTTGTTAAAGCTTAGTAGCCTCTGGTGTTTGGCTTGTGGACGATGAAGCTCAGCACTTGGCATTGCTTCACGTTGTCAAAACCCATGACGCGGATGTAGCAGGTAGGATTTTCAGAGCGGCAAGCTTGAACTTCAGCCATGATTTCTTGGACGCTGCGAGCACCAAACAAAGGCAACTTCCACAAAGTCCAGTAGCGCATTTCAGCGGCAGAGGTTTCGTTGAATTCTACGCCGGGAATGTAGCCTTGATCCAAGATGTATTGCAGTTGCTTGGCAATTTGGGCGTCTGTCAGCGGGGGCAAATAGGACAGAGTTTCGTAACGACGCTCTTTAGGTAAAGTCTTCATTTTTTATCTCTAAGGTGTGTGTTCGATCGCACTTTTGGTCGATCGATTAACTCGACAAATTATCCAGATTCGGTTCAGAATCTATTGATGTTTCAGGATTGCTGCTAGGAACAGACCAATTAAGTTGCGTAATTCGCTCTAAATGCTGGCGTCTGTGTTCCATATTCGCCTGTTGAATGCCAGTACAAACCATTTCTGGCAAAAATTCCGTCACATCGTGAGCCAGATACTCTCGCACAGTCATGATCCGAAATCCTAAATCTTGA